>JACDAE010000553.1 GCA_013695595.1 Ktedonobacteraceae bacterium
GGGCGCACGCAAGGTGACGCCCCTACCCGGTTCTTGCCCGTTTCCCGCGCTTTATCAGATGTCAACTTCAATGTGGGTGCCCCAGAAGGCATCGACAACGCCGTGGTAAGAATTTTTGACGTTTTCATACAGGCGAGCATTCTCAATAGCAAGGGCGGATAGGCTTGCCAACACCGAGAGAAACTGGACATCGTCATCGTGAAAAGTGGTTGACTCATCAGTATAGGCACGCATCACCCCGATCGACTCGCCATGCACCTCCAGGGGTACGCAAAGCACCGAAACAATGCCTTCATGTCGAGCTGCGTCCTTATATTGAAAGCGCGGATCGCTTCTGGCATCTGCAATGTGGACCGGGGATCCACTTAACGCTTCGCTATCGATGGTGCTACTAGTAATGTTGACTGGGCCTTTCGTAATATAATCCTTACTTAGCCCATGTACCGCGCTTAAGCGCAATTGCCCTGTTTCGGGATCAAGTAAACGGAGTGCACAGGCTTTGACTTGCATGGCTTCTGTAACGCTTGTCACAATACCTTGCAGGACCTGATCAAGTTCAAGGCTAGAAGAAATGGTCAAGGCTGTGTGATAAAGGGCTGTATAATAATCTTTATGCATGCGCTCCGGCGGATCAGTGGCATGAGAGTTTGTTGTCATAATCATCTCCCAGATACGTAAAAGTAGTATAGACAGGGTAGTAAAACAATGGCTTCACTGATAACACACTTCAATTGTACCATATGTTTAAGGTTGGGAGATGAGGGAATATTACTCTTACCCATCACCGGAAGCAAACTACCAGTTGTCCTCTGATGGGTTCAAGCACGAAATGATGACCAGGAACATACTGTTCAGGTCGTTGTTGGATGAGGTGGTGGATCCTGTACAAGCCACACGCGACATGGAGCATTTGCCAGCACGTAAGGCACTGTTTTGCCCAGATCGTTGGGACCTCGGCTTTCAGAGCGTACAAAGCCAATTAAAATAAGTGAGCAATTGTGATCTCTGGCTTCGTCTACAATCGCCGGACCAGCATCACGAGCCTGAACGATCTCTGCAATAGCGTCTGAGCCGACGCGTTCGGCTATCTGCATTGCGGCATTGAGCAGTTTATCTGCCCGTTCGGACTCCTGAGTGAGTACGGCTTTCAGTGGCAAAGCACGCGGCACTTCTATTACATGAACAAGATGAACTTTGCGCCTGGCCCCTTTGGCCATTTGACATCCAAGATAGACGAGGTTAAAATCGAGTTGTTCGCCGCCAATAACAACGGCGATATCCCCTGTGGCGTTTCCTCCGAGAGCCGACTTACTCATTTCTGTATCTTCTCGGGTTCTGGAACCCCATAAGTGAACCATGGTGTTTTTTTCCCTCTTATATGGAGCGAGATAAACAGTCCTGCTGAGCAACCTTCATTATCAACATTCCTACGCCGTTGTCAATGTCTTCTATTCAGGTCTTCCTGAATTCTAATACTTAACACGGCTATAGTCAATGTTTCAAATATCTATAACGTACGCCTATCCATGGGCTCTCTCTACTCTGGCTCTATTGTAGCCATCAGGCCGTACCCTACCAGACGCTCATGATAATACTCTGCTGCCTCCTTTGGACACACTATCACAACTGCGCTTCCCGTTAAATGCGCTGTAAGCATAATATACTCTGCTTCTTGCTGTGAAAGATTATTGACTGAATGCAGAAGCGCGAATACAACATCATCCATTTCATTGTGGTCGTCATTAAAAAGAATAACTTTATAGGGTGGCAGTAATTGAGTACGCTGACGCGCTATTTTGTCTGGGCGCGTCTGGAAGTAAGGATCTAATACATCATTGTTTTTCATCAGAAAATCCTCCATATCAGAGATAAAGTAAGAAAAGGTGCCCAGGTGCACTATAGAGTCCTGTAAACAGATAATACACTTACTAAGAATACATTGTAACGGAGAAATCGGCGTTTTTCTAGTGTTTCCGCAAAATATCCTGCTCTCCTGATCGTGTAGAGCATATTTTGGCTTCTCTATAGTCG
>JACDAE010000556.1 GCA_013695595.1 Ktedonobacteraceae bacterium
ACAGTCCGTGTGCCGATGGAGGGCGTTGTTGGCACACGGGCGCACGCAAGGTGACGCCCCTACCCATGGTGTGAGGTCTACTTCCCTTGGACGTTCCCACAATCAATGGGATCGAAGCCGGTCTGATCCATCAGCATCGTGGTGCGATGAATGTTGACATACCATGCGTGCTCTGGAATGCGCTCAACATTTTTAATGACTGTAATTGCTGTTGCATTGCCATTCTTGTCCGCGACGAGGTTCTTTAACATATACATAACGGTGCCAGGAACCTGACGCTCACAGGTGCCGACGTGGATATGTTCGGCGTGTACTGATCCGGGGACCAATCCGCGTACCGCGACGAGTACGGTCAATGTGTGGTTTTTCAATGTAAGCAGCGAAATGCCAGCGGCGGCCTGGTTTGCCGCACTGGTTGCGCCAAGGCGAACAGCGAGCGCATGCTCATGGTGAGGATTAGAAATATTTCCGCAGGCAATGGGAATAAACTGGTCCGCTGGTGCCAGCATGGGGCCGTTGTGAACGTTGACGGACCAGCCGCTGGCAATACCACCGTCGACATCCTTGATGACGGTGCTTGACGTTCCAACACCCGCTGCATTCGCAACAACATTGTTCAACATATACTTTACTGGACCCATAGCTTTGCAGTCGCCCAGGTGAATATGGGCTGGATGCGTACTATTCTGTGTAAGGCCAACGAGCTTAATCGTCACTGTAAGATTCTCGCTCTTTGCGTCCCACTTCAACAGGGTGTATCCATAGGGCGTGTGTTGCAAAAGAGCATAGGATCTATTTCCCTCAACATCACGTGCAGATGCTGCAATATTGGATGCAATACCACCAAAAACAGCTAAAATAAGCACCAATATCAGTGCCCCAAACATAATAAGCTTGTGCTTACTTTCCTTCAAAAAAGACATGTGCTGCAAATTCCTTCCTTGCTAGTCCGACCCGCTTTTGCATAAGTGTATGCTCTACCGTGTATTCCCCCATTGCAGGTCGACATTTGAAATACTAAGAATAGTATAATAGTGGCGAGAATATGTTACGGGTTATTTCTCATCACTAGCAACACGAAGAAGAATGCTGATATATACATAATTACCAATATTTCTGCCTGGAAACTAACTGGGGTGAAATATTATATGCAGAGGGGCGCGATGGGGGCCACGCGAGCTTATACATCGATAGGAATAAGCTCTGTAGTAAATGTGTTTTTATATTTGAATGGAGAAGGATCGCATGAATAGTAAACAGGGACTATATAGGGCGCAAGGACTTTCACAGACCGAGCTTGTGGCGATTGAGCGGCTGATGCAGATCTGCAATGCTTATGAGGGGCTGGATCTGAAGATCAACTTGCAAATATTGCGCTCACGACCACACGACGAAATAAATGATTTCCTCTACTATGAGCAAGATGTTCTTGTCGGCTTTCTTGGCCTGTATTCCTTCAATCCACATGAGGGTGAGATCAGTGGGATGGTGCATCCGGAATCCCGGCGCAAAGGGATCTTTACTGCCTTGTTCAGGGCTGCTCTAGAAGAATGTCAACACAGAAATATTACCAGCTTACTACTGATCGTTGAGCATGTATCTTCCTCAGGGCAAGCATTTAGCCGTTCACTTGATACCACGTACGATCATTCGGAATATAAGATGGTGCTGGAGGAAGCTCATCTGCCTGCCTCTTTTGATGAGCATCTGCAATTTAGAGAGGCACGCGAAGAGGATATTCCTGCCATTACACATATTACGGCGCTTGCATTCGACATGCCTGAGCAGGGTGTAGATTGGTATTCACCGCAGGTATTAGCGGATCAGCAGCATCGTTACTACGTTGCGGTACTGCAAAACGTAGATGTGATAGGGAAGCTCGATGTGGCTTTGACGGAACAGGCAGGCTTTATCTATGGCTTTGGCGTGCTGCCTGAATATCGTGGGCGTGGCTATGGACGCCAGTTGCTCGCACGTACCATTCAGACCCTCCTTGTCTTGGGAAAGAAGCGGATTGCGCTTGAAGTAGCCACTGTGAATAAAAACGCGCTTTCGCTCTACCAATCGTGTGGCTTTAAAGAGACGGGAAGCTACGATTATTATATGGTCGTTCCTGGTGCCGACAAATAATGATAAGACAATAAAGAAGTATAAATTATGGCTATACAACCAACTTGTAAAGGTTGTGGACAACTCATCTGGGGCGATTATCTGAATGCTCTGGGGGCAACATGGCATCCTGAGCACTTTACCTGTGCCGTTTGTGGACGCCCTATTAATGGAACGAGTTTCCAGGTTCATCAAGGTGACCCCTGTCATTTCGAGTGTTTTCGTGAGCGCATTGCGCCGCGTTGTGCGTATTGTGGGAAGCCTCTGGTCGGTGAATACCTGGTCGATCAATGGGGAACACGTTATTGTAAAGAGCATCAGAGCCAATATCCTCATTGTGCCTATTGTGGTCGCCTGGTGCCACCGCAACAGCAGGAGCAGAGAAACGATGGGGTGCGTTGTCCTGTCTGTCGCTCAACTGCCATCGAGACCGCTGAGGCGGCGAAGCCCGTGTTCTCACAATTGATCCGCTGGGTGGGTGCGCAGGGTCTGAGATACAATAACCTACCCATCAATCTCGAACTTTGTGATCGTACGAAACTGGCCCATTATCTAGGTGAACATACCCCCATGCATTCGTTAGGTGCCACCATGAGTACTACCTATATGCAAGCTGGGCGACCTTTGCGTACTGAAGTGCGTGGTGTGGCCGTTTTGCATGGCCTGCCCTCTACCCTTTTCCAGGGGGTCACCATCCACGAACTCGGACACGTCTGGCTGGTTGTCCAGGGTATATCCAACCTGCCAACCTGGGCGGAGGAGGGCTTTTGCGAACTGCTCTCATACCGCTACTATAGCCAATTGGATACACCTGAGGGCCGTTACCATGCGACTGCAATCGAGCGCAATCCTGATCCTGTCTATGGGGAAGGTTTCCGGCGTGTACGCGCAATCGTCGACGCAACAGGGTTCCCGCGTTTCATTGAAAGTCTGCAAACGACAAAACGCTTGCCAACGGTTTAAACAGTAAAATATGGTGTAGGGGCGCGTGCTGGCAACTGGGCGGTGGCAAGCACGCGCTCCTACACTAGACGGACCAGATTTAAACAAGCCTTCTGATATCACCATGCACACGGTAGAAGTTGCCATCGGTGTTCAGGCGTACTTCGTCCACAATATAGCGAGCATGCTCTTCACGAATGTTCTGCGGAAATTGGACGCGTAACGTTGCATCATATCCCGCAGAGGTGACGCGCATACGCAGCCTGCTCCCATCGCGGAAACATTCAAGGATGACTCCCTGCGCGGCATCATGTTCATAGCCTTTATTGAGCTTATCGCGTAGCTTCTTTTGCGCGAATTTCTGCGCCATTTCCGTAGTTGCATGGGTGCTGACCTGTGTTTGCCCCTGATCTCCAATACGCCCATAGCGAATACGCACCTGCGTATTTTCGGTAACGACCTCGTAGAATTTATGTGTTGCGCCATCGGTCTCCGATTGTTCGAGATATGCTGTGTCTTCCGCCATATGGTTGCTTCTCCTCACGTTATTTCAATTTAGGGCCGCGCTTACGACGCCTATATTTACAACGATCACTTTTTATTGTCTTAACCGTTAGCTTGCGCGAGGGTGCCAGATTGCAGGTATGTGCTCTTCTTCTCGTTGTATATAATCATCTGAATGGGGGTCAAACACGTTATATGTGCCTACGACAGAAAGCGTTTGTTCTTCGTCGGAGATCAGGCCAAGAAAGACGGTGAGCCAATGATCGGCCTCAGGGACGTTCTGTCCACGCACAATACAGAAGTCGTTGCTATAATAACCTTTTTTGAAGACGCGCACGCGGCGTTCACGCTGTTTAGCCGGGTCACGACGCACGCGATAGATGCGTTTTTCTGAGGCATAGCAGACGCTGGAGACATCCAGAAAGTGCTGGCGTTCGAGTTGGGTATAGAGTTCTTCACCCAGGAAGAGGCGCAATGTGTTCTCGGCGCGTTGTGTGGGAGTATAGCCATCGCCAAGGTCGACCTGATCGCCTACGCGCAGAATGTCACTTAATCCGATGCGCCGCCTGCGATCTGTAGTGCCTGCTTCGCCACGCCTTGTCACTTTAAAGTGATCGGGTGGTTGACCTGCCATTGGATAACCCGCTGTCCTGGCGACTTCGGCGGCGATGGCGTATCCTGCCCAACCTGCAACCCCGCCTATCATGCTCTGCGTCGTGGTGTGAAAGCGTTGTACGAAGGCGACCAGACCAGTTGCTGTGGTGCCGTTGCCTGTAGCTAATTGTAAGAGCACAAAGCGGTATGGATGATGGTCAATTGTGCCCGTGCGCTGCTCGACGGACCATTTGCCACCTAAGCCGGGCCATTGTTGTTGTGTTGATTGTACGAGGAGATTGGTATTGGCGGCGGCCCCACTTGCCCGTTCTACAAGGACGCCAGTTCTGCGTATATCAACCTGTCCCTGAGCATTGACCAGCAGTTGGGCAGCTTGCGTATGTTTGCAAGAGCGTAAGGTGATGCCTCCATTCTGGCGAAACGTCCAGGCCGGGCAATCGCACGATAATTGCCCTGTCTGACGGTCTGCCAGGACGCGATACCAGGAATTGGCGCGTGAGGCCGATTCAATCGCTATCACCAGATGATAGTTGCCGTTTACCAGGCTACGAGGCATGCTCTAAACTCCTTTATATGGGGATGCCAGGGCCACAGAGGCGCGACCCTGACGAGATTCAGAGAATCTGGGAGATGTATTTAGCCCCCACGCGTCAGGCTGAGGATAAGAATATGTTCCGCTTTAGGATCAAAGGTGCGTACAGGAGTAGGATTGGGGGCTGCGCCTGAGAGCGGTGGTTGTGTTGCCATAACAGGCCGTTTTTTGGCTTGTGCCGCTGTGATCATCTCTTGCGCAATCTCGATGGCCCAACGCTCATCGGCATCCAGTGCATCTATCTGTGCCAGTGAAGCAATTCTGGGGAAGGCGAGTGGTGTGTCACCAGATTTACCGAAGATGCGAATAGTGCCAACGCCAAGGACGGCGGGACTGAAATTTCCCGTGCGGCAGCGCTCATACCATTGCTTCTGTAATGTTTCCTGGCTTATTGGTTGATTAGTTGCAGCCATATTAATCTCCTCCTGCTTGATTGAATAATGCAAATCATTGTTGTATTCACTGCTAAACTATTCTTTTGGGATGCGATTGAAGTGGAAACTGGAAGGACTTTTTTCCTCTACCCCTTTTTCTCCTAATGTCGGGTAAGAATATTGACTCAAAGCGCTATTTATCTTAAAATGGATTTCAGGCAGGGTCTAAAATGTAATACTAGAGCGTAGATGATAATGTGAAACGGATTGTAAATGACTGCTCTATTTTTATTTCTAAACAATCAAAGGAGAGAATAAATGAGTATAGAAGATGCATCAGAACTGAGGGAACAATCTGAGCATAGTGCGAAAAAAGAGGAAGAAGAACAAGAAATAATTCTAAATAAAAATCCAATTATGATTACTCTTAAAACGGCATTGAAAGAAGCTGGCTGGATATTTGTCTTAAGTCGTGTAGTTATACTTCTCCTGACGTACCTGGGAGTTTCGATAATACCAGCAACCAAAAATCTCTTTTCAATTAATTGTTTCACCCAGACGAGAGCATGTGCGATCTCATGGATGCATTACGATGTATTTTCTTACGTAGATATAGCTATGCACGGGTATGTAAATGCGAGAGCAACGGCTTTTTTCCCTCTTTTCCCCTTCCTATTGCGCGTCCCTGGCGCTTTACTTGGCGGTTCGGTGGTTGATTACTATATAGCAGGAATAGTTCTTTCCAACATTTTCTTTTTCATTGCTCTTATCGTCCTTTACTTACTTGTAGAGGATCGCTTCGATGCCTCTGTCGCTCGAACGACACTCTTCTATACTGCATTTGCACCGTACGCTCTCTTCTTTTTCGTTGGTTATACTGAAGCCTTATTTTTACTGCTCTGTTTACTGACTTTTTTCTTTTTAAATCAGGCAATACAAAGGCAGAGCATTCTTTCCTGGTGGTTAGCTGGTTTTTGTGGCTTTGTCACAGTGTTGTCGCGCTCTCAAGGGTTACTGCTCGTTATTCCATATCTCGTCGTCTATGTGCAGCATTTTTTCTTGCCACAAACATTTTCGAACAGCAAGTGGAGCGAAAAAGTGCTGGCATTTGTCCCTATTGCTCTCATTCCGCTAGGGCTGGCGACCTACATGTTTTACTTATGGCAAACAAAAGGGGATGCCTGGCTGTTTAGTGAATCGCAAATCCTCTATTGGGGCCGTTTACCGTTGACATCCCCGCTTGTAACCATCGGATATGTCATAAAAGCGCTTTTCGTTCCTACATCTCTTCAAGTTCTTAATGTCATTAATATCGTAAGCTTATTGATTCCTATATTTGGGTTAATTATTGGCTGGAAGCGCATACCTTTACATTACACTCTCTTTGCGATAGCCTTGATTCTATTTACCACACTTTATCCACTGGGAAAAGCCAATGCATTGACCTCGGTACCACGTTTTATGCTCGTCGTTTTTCCAACCATTATCGTATTTGCCAGCATCAAAAATACACGTTTTGAAAAAGCGTATCTGGTGTTTATGCTTCCTCTTTTCGCGCTCAATATCCTGCTTTTTGTTAACCACTTTTGGGTGGCTTAGTGGATTGTTGACTGATGGAGAGCGTCAAGGTTCGCATATCCAATCTACCTGGTGCGCCTCTATTAACGTGGGTACTTCAAGCTTGCTCAATAGTTTATAGATGACCTGTTCAGGCACACTGTTCTGCCGATCATGGTTTCTTTGTAGAATGATTTTGAAGGGCGCATCGAGGTAGACGATGCGTACACGGGCGTTGTAGGACAGGAAAAGTTCGATGAGTTGTTGCCGCATCATGCGCGTGATGTTGGTCGCATTCCATACGAACGATTGCTTTTTGCGCATCAACTCACGCGCTTGTTCTTTTGCCGCTGTAATAACGGGTCCCTGATCGTCTTCGGCTGAGATTTTGAGCTTTCTGCGCAATGCATCCAGAGCTATGACGGGTCGATCTGCGAGGTGCTGGCGTATCCATGTGTCTTTGCCAACTCCTGGCAGACCTGACATAAGGACGACTTCGAACTCGGTATCATCGTATGCTTTGTAGTTGGGATCGCGCTCGTCGCGCTGGAAGTAGAGGAAACGACTATACGCGTCGGGGAACTGGCGTGGACCATCATAGCAGAGGCATTCTTTGCATAATTCGCGAAAGAGTGCTATGCGCTCTAAAAGTTCGTTGGTATCCTGGCAGATCCTACCTTTGACGTCCGCCTCCGCCAGAAGCGCGATATGATCCATGCGCACACGCTGGCTGGCCGCGATGAGCGCACGTTCGGGCTTTGTCCAATGCAGAAATTGCAATGGTAGTCCGTGGAAGCGAACCATGCTGGCGATATACTCGCGTGGCACAAGAGGCAGTGGGGCCGTCAGTTCCTCTCCAAGCCATAATAGCTGCCGCACCATAAACTCGCCTTTTTGTGCATGCCCTCTGGAGCTGATGTGACCTGCCTCATCTATTTTGGTACAGACTGGCTTGCCAATGTCATGCAGCAATGTGGATGCAAAGAGCAGTTCGCGCTCCAGAATTGGCAGGTTGCGCCATTCTTCTGTTCTGGTGAGCGCCTCAACGACATTATGGGTGTGAATGAGGACATCTCCTTCCGCGTGGTAAATGGGACTTTGCGGAACACCTTCCATCGCCTGTAGCCAGCTAAATTGTGCCTGCAAATCCTCCCAGTCGAGTGCCCAATGGGGAGGAACGGGACAGAAAGGAAAAGACCATGCCTGTTGAGAAGTTGTGTTATTGTTCATTATCAAAAAAAACAAAAAGAACTATCTTGTTAATATTTTTACCGTTCCAACGATACTAGAAATGGAATAGTTTTTAAAAGCATCATATGTTAAAATAACTTGCGAGTGTTTATATTAAGGAAGGTATAGAATGACGCAACGGATTGTTCTTATTAGCGTACTTGTGATCATGATTGTCATCGCTGTGGTGGCCGCCTATTTCGTCTCGCCGGCCATCCCTGGCATTGAGATGGCGGTTGGATTGATCACACCAACGCCATTGCCGACCCCGACACCATCCCCGACGCCGACGCCAACCCCCATACCCACGGAGGCACCCACGGCGACCTCGACGCCTGCACCATTTATCAGTGGCTCAGCGGCATACCTGATCGATGCCGATAGCGGGCGCGTACTCTACAGCATGAATAGCGCCCAACCTCTGCCGATTGCCAGCACAACCAAGATTATGACGGCGATAGTTACCATTGAAAATGCGAATCTTAACCAGGGCGTTACGGTGCAGCAGGCGGACCTTGATCAGGTGCCAACCGGTGCTAGCACGGCAGGTCTGGTTGTTGGAGATTATTTCCGCGTACGGACGTTGCTTGATGCGTTGCTGCTCCGTTCTGGTACCGATGCATCGATTGTGTTAGCGCGTACCGTGGCCGGTTCGACGGATAATTTTGTGACAATGATGAACAATAAAGCGCAGGCACTTGGCCTTGCTCACACTCACTTTAGCAACCCACATGGCTTTGCAGCCAGCAATCACTACTCGTCCGCTGCCGATCTGGTGACACTTACCACGTATGCTATGCGTAATCCCACATTTGCAGGAGTTGTAGGTCTGAGTAGGTATGATGTGCCGCCAACGCTCTACACCCATGCATACCACTGGGAGAATACCAATTCGCTCCTTACAACCTATCAGGGCGCGGATGGCGTCAAGACGGGTTGGACCGATGATGCTGGCGTTTGCCTGGTCTTTTCAGCGATCCGCAACGGCCATCACCTGGTGGGTGCGGAACTGCATGCGACCTCCTATGACGCCGTTTTTGCCGATGGCACAAAGTTATTGGATCTCGGATTTAGCAAGGAATGACCACCAGATTGTCGCCCCATTCCTACTTCACGATCACGGTGAGGTTCATATCATTATGAATAGTACAGTACAGGTGAAAAGTTCCAGCGGTATTGAATGGTCCGACCGATTGCTGATCATCCCCATTGAACTGGACCTGTACAGTGGGTGCACCTGACTCCGCGCCGGGTCGCTGGGTGCCGTTACTATCCCAGCGGCCATTCTGAATGACATGGATCACTGGAACATCATCCACGAGCGTCAATGTGTCACCCTTCTTAATGGTGATCACATCAGGTGTGAACGCACTATCATTCATGTGAACGGTGGTTGCTGGATTGCTATTGCCACCGCCAGGAGTAGCGGTTGTGTTGCAGGCTGCGAGGAGGAGAATACATAGGATGGCATAGGGAAGCAAAAACTTTTTCATCATACTCTTTTTTCTAAAAACGCCGTCCGACAAGCTCTCCAATTCCCAGACAGAGAGCTAGTTCGAGCAGCATAGTATCGGTTTAATTGTTGCATTCAGTATACAGCTTTGTGGCATCACTGTTTATGAGGTCTACACCTGATTTTAGGCGTAGGTTTTTTACCCGATAGAACGTGGGGTACCCTCTTTCCTTTCACATAGTCGTGGTGATCTCGGCCACCTATTCTGTGGTATACTCTATTGTAGCTGGATGAGATTTTATACAGCATATTTTCAATAAGTGTATCTCTTATTTAGAGAGCATGCTCGCTGAAGGAAAATGCTTTGCGTTACATGAATAAATTGTTGCGTCACCTATTGACATTGCCACATCCTGTACGAGTTTTCATTACTCTTACATGTGCATCATTGGGCCTGATTATTTACATGGTATCGTTCCCGCTGACGCACAATGGAAATATTTTACCTGTTGCAGTAGGCATTACTACCTGGATGTTCAAAAAAAAGGGATTTTTCATTTATATTATTGTGGGTACCCCTATTCTGCTTATCTATCATGCATTACGTATAGGTAGCTTGTTATGGTCATATACATTCATATTTTCCTTTACTGCCGGATTCCTCACGTTGCTGCTTGAATGTTTTTTCGTTATCACGTTGCGTGAGTTGGTAGACTCGGCAGATGAGGCACGCAACCGGGCACAGGAAGCAGAAAAGCGTGTAGAAGTCGCCTACGAGCAACAATATCAGTTGAACCAGATTAAAGACCAGTTTCTCATTAGTATGAATCATGAACTGCGCACACCACTTACGGAATTGCATGGGTATCTTGAATTGTTATATGAACGTTATGAACAAATCAATAGTACAACACAGATACGCTATATCGAGCATGCATTCCAAGCAAGTCAGGAGTTGCAACAACTGACCTATAATGTGTTGGATGCCATGCAGATAGATGATCAGGGCAAAGTATTGCTTGCTGAGGAGTTCGCACTGGCTGGCCAGGTGGAGAATATTGTAAAACATTTGAGTGCAGATAAACTTGAGAATTACACTATCCAGGTAGAGATTCCGGCAGACCTTACTGCGTTTGCCAATGCGCAGGCGATGCGCCATATTGTGCATAACCTGTTATCGAATGTTTTCAAATATGCCCCTCTCCACACAAAAATTAGCATTGACGCGCAACAGATATACAAAGAGGGCAAGGAACAGATATGTTTGAGTGTACAAGATGAAGGTGCTGGCATCCCCCCAGACGAAATGCCGCTCCTTTTTCAGCAATTTGTACGCCTGAAACGCGACATATCCGGACCGATTCGTGGCACCGGGCTGGGTCTCTACATTTGTCGCAAGCTGGTCGAAGCCATGGGGGGCTCAATATGGGTCGAGAGCGATGGCATATCTGGGCATGGAAGCCGCTTCAGTTTCACTTTGCCAATGATGAAACAGACATCGCAAAATATGAATATTTCTATGGACGAACAACGTGTTAGTAGATAGAGAACAGGGGACCGGTTTTGATGGAGAGTCTGCGACACGTCTTATATATTGAGCTAATGCCCTGCGCCGAACAATCAGGCATTGACAGTACATCGTAGCTCTTGATATACTGGTGACCCGCGTATATTCATTTATAGAAAATATTCATCGATTTCATGAAGGGAAGTGCCATGACAAGTGGCAACGAATACATTGGCAAACAGATCGGCAACTACCGTATAAC
>JACDAE010000564.1 GCA_013695595.1 Ktedonobacteraceae bacterium
ATGCACTCGCGCTTGCCAGAACAGAACTCCCAATCCCAACGGGCATTCCTGAATGGCTCAGCCCTCTGGTGACGATTATCCCCGGCCAACTCGTTGCCCTCCACCTCGCACTGGCAAAGGGCTTAAATCCAGATGTCCCACGCGGCCTGCAAAAGGTCACGCGCACACTATAGAGATGAGAGGCGCTCGCGCCACTCGTCGGTTGCGAAGGCCACTTCTCCACAACAGAGGGTGGCCTGTAAATTCAGAGATCGATCAAAGATGGCGATGTCGGCATCATAGCCAACTTCCAGACGACCTTTACGCCGGGCAACCTGGGCTGACCGGGCGGGATTAGCCGTTAACATGCCCACCGCCTGTTGCAGCGATACGTCGGTCATCTGCACGATATTGCGCAACGCCTGATCCATCGTTAAGACGCTACCAGTGATGGTGCCGTCATCAAGATGCGCGGCTCCGTGAATAACATGCGCCGGCTGGCCCGCGAAATCAAAGGTGGCATCGGCAAGGCCAGCTCCCGCCAGTGCGTCGGTAATCACGATGGTGTGCTCTGGACCCAGCATCTTGATCAAAGCGTTCATCGCTGGTGCCTCGACATGCACACCATCGGCAATAAGTTCGCCGCTCACCCAGTTGGACTCCGCCAGGGCAGCAAGGGGGCCGGGCGCACGATGTAGCAAGGGCCGCATGGCGTTAAAACAATGGGTTACATGCGTAACGCCCTGCGCAATAGCTTCTTTCGCCTGCTCATAGGTCGCATCAGTATGCCCCATACTGACGGTCACACCAGCCTCCACAAGGCGGCGGATCATCGCCTCGGCCCCTGGTAGCTCAGGGGCAATCGTGATCAGGCGCAGATATCCAGCGGTCAGCGCAAGCAATGTTTCGGTCTCAGATGCCTCAGGCATACGTAACCACGCCGGAGGATGCGCTCCACGCCGCGCCACATTGATATAGGGTCCCTCCAGGTGAATACCCAACGGCTCGGCACCCGCTCCAGGTTTTGTAAGTGCCGCAACGGCTGTCTCTAATTGCTGCTGCGGGATGCTTCCAGGCACGCCAACAACCGCGATCAGAAAAGAAGTAACACCCGTTTCGGGCACCCAGCGTGCAAAAGCGCGGATTTCTTCTACACGTGTGGTATGGAGATTATAGCCACCACCACCATGTGTATGTACATCGATGAAACCGGGCATGATGATCATATCCGATGCATCGATAATTGTATACTGGTCGTCAGTCGTCTCGTCCTCATATTCAATGGCCTCGATACGCTCTCTATCAACGATAATGGAACCACGAGCGATATCCATTGCCGCATCAATGAGGCGAGCACCACATAACCTAAAACGCATTATCGCTCCTTTTCACTCTACGGGTGCATTTCTACTTTCCCTTTTCGCGTCCCTTTTGTTATACTGTTCTGGCAGGCGAGGAAAGATAGAAATATCGATCTTTCCTCGCCTGCATGAGGTCTGAAAATGGCTCACCCTTGACAGAAACCCCAAAATATGGAATGATTGTCATGGCAGTGGTATATACAATATACCAAGTATACCACTGCCATAACAAGTATCATATTTATGCAAATAAATCAAGTGGAAGAGCGAAGATGTCTCACAACATTGAGGAAAAAACATGAGTGCAATTCATCGCAACAGCCCTTTACCGCGCTACTTTCAATTGAAAGAGATCATGCGGGAACGCATTCGCACTGGCGAGTGGAAGCCGGGTGATCTAATCCCATCCGAGCGTGAGTTGGGCGAAACGTATGGCATCAGCCGCATGACGGCTCGTCAGGCAATCACCGAACTGGTCAATGAAGGGCTGTTTTATCGCGAACAGGGCAAGGGAACCTTTGTCAGTCAAGGCAAAATCACGCAGCAACTGATCCATCTGACAGGCTTTACAGAAGATATCAGTGCACGAGGACAACGCCCCAGCACAAAGGTCATTAAAGCTTCGATGCATCCTGCTGATGATGCGACCGCTGAAAAGCTGCGGATCAATCCAGGCACGCCTATTTTTCGTCTGCAACGCTTGCGCCTGGCTGATGATGAACCGCTCGCCATCGAATTATCGCAGATCATTTTCAAGGATTGTGAGCGGCTGTTGGAAGAGAATTTAGAGCAAAATTCGCTCTACCGTCTCCTGGAGAACAAATACGGTATTACATTAATGGAGGCCGATCAGGAGATCGAGGCTGGTCTGGCAAGTAATGAAGATGCACAACAATTGAAAATTGCGCCGGGCAGTGCGGTCCTGTATACACGCCGCGTCACGTATACCGAACGCAACCAACCTGTTGAGTATGCCAGGGCGGTCTATTGTGGACATAAGTACACGTTCTATACACACATGAGACGAGAACAATTGGTGCCATAGTTTGTCAGGCAAGCCCTGACCTATTTGGAGGTGATCGCCGATGGATACCCAAGCCGAACGTCTTCTGAATGTGCTCGATACAGAAAAGACAAATCCCGCGACAAACGAGATTGACCGTATGAGTCCGCTTGAGATAACTCAGGTCATCAATGCCGAGGATGAAAAAGTTGCGCTGGCCGTCAAACAGGTTCTCCCACAGATTGCACGCGCCATAGAGGTGATTGCGGCCAGATTGCGCAATGGTGGCCGACTCATCTATGCCGGGGCAGGAACCTCTGGTCGCCTTGGAGCTTTAGATGCCTCCGAGTGTCCCCCCACATTTAACCTTCCACCAGATGTCATCATGGCTTGCCTCGCGGGAGGTATGCAAGCATTCGATACGGCATATGAAGATCTCGAAGACAGCGCAGAGGCTGGTCACGCCGATCTCACACGTCTAGCTGTAACCAACCTGGATGTCGTCGTAGGGATCACCGCCAGTGGACGCACACCCTACGCTCGTGGTGCAGTCGCCTGTGCCAGAGAGCGGGGAGCTTTGACGATCGGCATCGTCTGCAACGCCAACACGCCACTAGAGCAAGAGGTCGATATCATCATCGCGCCGCTCGTGGGGCCTGAGGTGATTGCCGGTTCAACGCGTTTGAAGGCCGGTACAGCGCAGAAGATGGTCTTGAATATGCTCAGCACGGGCACAATGATTCTCCTGGGCAAAACCTTCGGCAATCTGATGGTCGATGTACAGGCCACGAACTACAAATTGCGGCAGCGTGCCCTATCAATCGTGCGCCAGGCAACCGGCCTGGATATGCTAGAGGCAGAAACCCTCTTACAGGCCGCCGGTGATGATGTGAAGATAGCCATTCTCACGGCGCGCGCACATATTACGCCCGAACAGGCCAGAGCAAGGCTGGCGGCGCATGGGAACGTGCTACGTACAGCATTGGAAGTGGCCCCATGACGAATGATTTCACACATTACTCAATCGGGGTCGATGGTGGCGGCACAAAGACATTAGCGATCATCGTTGATACTGACGGCAACGAGCGTGGGCGCGGCTACGCTGGCAGTGCCAATCATACACACGCAGGCGTTGAGCAGGCCATTGAGAACATACACGCAGCAGTTACCAGAGCAGCACAACAGGCGAGATGCACATTACCCTTACAATCCGCCTGGTTTGGTCTGGCTGGAATTGATCGACCGGAGGATTGCGATCTGCTCTTGCCATATCTACAACCCCTGGCGCAGCATATAAACCTGACCAACGATGCAGAACTTGTGCTGAGCGGCTTGCCTGATGCAGTAGGCATGGCCTTGATCGCTGGCACTGGTTCGATTGCGCTGGGTCGAGATGCACAAGGAGTTTCCGCACGCGCTGGCGGCTGGGGTCATCTCATCGGTGACGAGGGAAGCGGTTATAGTCTCGGTCGCCGCTGCCTGCAAGCAGTTGCGAAGGCCGCCGATGGACGTGGCCCCGCAACTGCATTGGTGGAACTGCTATTGAAGCAATGGCAATTGGGCAACACGGACGACATCATCGGCAAAGTATACAACGATTGCGATCAGGCCGGAATTGCCGCCCTATCATCCCTCGTATGCTCAGCAGCCAGAGATGGCGATACCGTCGCGTACGGCATTGTAGAAGAGGCTGCCTATGAGTTGGCCCTGACGCTGATAGCCTTGCAGAAGCGCCTCGACTTCGCCGACAGGCCGATTCCTCTCGCCCTGAGTGGAGGCCTGCTCCTGCATGAGGGCAGCTTTCGTGAACAGGTTATTCGTGCCACCTCCACACAGCTATCGGTTGACACAATTACGCTTGTGGAGGAACCCGCATTAAGCGGGGCAAGAGCAGCATTCGAGAAACAGGGTAGGGCACCCGATTGATCGCGTCCGGGATTTATCAACCCTGGGGCCACCCATTCAATCAATGGCGAACGCCAGAAATCAGGTGCCCTACCAGAGAAAGGCAATTATATGAGCAGTTACACAGATGGCATGACGCTGGAAGAACAGATCGGGCAGACATTGATGGTGGGTTTCGGGGGGACGACGGTCACACCGGAAGTGACCGAACTGATCCAAAAATACCACATTGGAAACATTATTTTCTTCTCGCGCAACGTTCATGATGCCGCACAGATACGTGCACTGACACATAATCTACAAAACATAGCACGCGAGGCCGGACATACCCGCCCGTTATTCATCGCAATTGACCAGGAGAATGGGATTGTGCAGAGGCTGGGAGAGGCCGCAACGCTCTTTCCAGGCAATATGGCGCTGGGAGCGATTGGCTCGGAACAGATCGCTGATGAGGTCGCACTGGCAAGTGGACGCGAACTCAAAGCGTTGGGCATCAATATGAACCTGGCCCCAGTAGTTGACGTAAACAATAATCCAAGCAATCCCGTGATCGGCGTGCGCTCGTTTGGTGAGGATGCGGAGCTGGTTGGGCGTCTTGGCGCGGCTCTGGTGAAGGGCTATCAGGATGCAGGGGTGATTGCCTGTCTCAAACACTTTCCCGGCCATGGTGATACGTCCATCGATTCGCACCTGGCATTGCCCACTATCTTGCACTCGCCTGAACGGCTAGAAGAGGTGGAGCTATTACCATTCAGAAGGGGCATCGAGGCCGGAGCCGCCAGCGTGATGACCGCGCATGTGAACTTTCCTGCGCTGACCCCTGATAATGTTTTGCCCGCGACGCTCTCGCCTGCCGTTCTGCAGGGGCTGCTGCGCGAGAAACTTGGCTATAAGGGGGTTATCATCTCCGACTGCCTGGAGATGCACGCCGTTTCGGAGACTTTTGGTACAGAGAGGTCTGCCGTGATGACCTTGCAGGCTGGCACTGATCTGGTGCTGGTATCGCATCACTATAACCTGCAACGGGGCAGCTTCCTGGCCATCAAGGAAGCACTACAGGACGGTACACTCTCCCCAATGGTGGTGCAGCGAGCAGCAGAGCGTATTCTGGAGCTAAAAGCACGCTATCTCTCCTGGGATGAAGTTCCACCACACATCGATTATGCAGCGCATACGCAATTGCAGGAGCGAGCATACGAACTCTCCACAACGCTGGTACGCAACGAAGAAGGGCTGGTGCCGCTACATCTGAAGAGCGGCGAGAATATCGTGATCGTTTCTCCACCACGCTCCACAAAGACCATCGTGGAGGATCGTCTCTACTCGGATACGCTCTTGCAAGAGATCTTGCTACACTATCATAGTGCGGTGACCC
>JACDAE010000567.1 GCA_013695595.1 Ktedonobacteraceae bacterium
CATCGTTCTGGTAGATAATGCCAGTGGAGGGATTTTGCACGCCGAGCTTGTTGACTACGTAATCGAAGGCATTTTCCGTCTGCAAACGATAAGGTGTACCCACCAGGATCAAATATTTCTGGCGTGCCAGTGCGGAGGAGAGTGTAGCACCAGAAACCAGCATATGATCTTTACTGGCCAGATCATTAACAGCAAAGGTAGTCTGTGTGCCCAGACTATCCGCGATCATCAGCACCTGATTGTGAATCTGATTGTATAGTTGCACTTCAGTTTGCGGATCGTACTTAGTGTCCTCCTCCAGGAATTTCACCTTGAAGCCATCAATTCCACCGCTGTCATTGACGTGATCAAAAAAGGCTTTCACGCCATTTGCGAGAGGAATACCCACCGGGGCCGCGACTGGACCAGAGTAGGGAGATAAAATTCCAAGCGTAATTGTTTTGGCGTTGAGATCAACACCAGGGCCGGCCTGTATCCCTCCCGAACTCGCATTTGAGCTGCTACTGGTCGCGCAGCCAGAGAGGCTCAACAGAGTGGTAAACAGAATAAGCAGGTAGAAAGAGAGACACTTTCTGTTAGTCATATGCGACACCTCGTTATCGTACAATCGATTTCGACAGCTTTGTCGAAACAATACACGCCACGTTTCTCCTGGTCACTCTCCACAGAGAACCAGCTGGTCGTTAGACTGCAATACGTTGCTAAACTTGTCTATTGCGATTGGGCGAAAGATCAGTTATCTCTGCTGCATCACCTCCTTCCTCAGTGGAATTGGCCGATCTGCGTAGACACCTCTGGAACCGGCTCACCAGCCCAATTAATCCTCCCGGCTCAAAGAGCAGAAAGAGAATGATCAGAGAGCCATAGAGCAGTGTATTAAGATCACCGCTGCTCAACCCGCCATTTCCGCTGGGTGGTGGAAACAGCGAGAAGTGATCAATAACTCGTGGTAGCCCAAAGACAAAGGCCGCACCTAGAAGCGAGCCCCAGATACTGGCCGTGCCACCAATGATGATCGCGGCAACAAACTGAATAGAAAGCGTGAGATCCCAGTAATCAGGGATGACATAACTGTTATAAGAGGCAAAGAGAGCTCCAGCGATACCAGCCAGGAACGAGGAGAGGATAAACGCTCCCATCTTGGCCTCAAAGAGATTCACGCCCATCATAGATGCACCAATCTCGTGATCGCGCACTGCCCGGAAAGCGCGTCCAGCGCGTGATCGTATGACATTGTATACAAAGAGCGATGCCAGGAAAAGTATGGGGAGAATAAGCAGAAAATATTGCTGGCCTGAAGTCAGCGCGATACCAAAAAGTGCATTCTGCTGGTCAAACGCAGCGGCTCCGATGCTCGGCACCGGGAAGGTACGTCCCTGTGGGCCTCCGGTCACTGCACGCAGATTAATAAAGACATAATGGCCGATAAATACCAGTGCCAAGCTAACGATACCCAGGTAGAAGCCTTTAAGCCGAAGCGCCGTGGGTCCGACTAACGCGCCGACCAGCGCAGCTATAAGGCCCGCCGCTGGCAACCAGACAATCCATGGTAGCGCAAAGCCCCGTGGATCAAGCGGACCCGTTGGCTGATTCCCACCAAGCAGTGCGGCAGTATATGCTCCAACGGCCATAAAGAACGCGATGCCTAGCGAGATCTGACCAGTGTAACCGGAGAGCACATTGAGCGCCAGGGCTGCGATAGCTGCGATCAGCGTATTATTGACAATCGAGAACCAGTCATCACCAGCAATAACGAAGAAGAGAAGTGCAGCTAGCAGGAGAATCCCGGTCATGATCCAGCGCGATAGCGGCAGCACACGAACGGGCATAATATGCTCTAATTTTGTTGCAGCAGGAATTTGCTTGTCTGTCTTTTTAGAGACATTCATATCCGTTCAACCTTTCGCGATCCGAATAGACCATAAGGACGGATGAGCAGGACCAGGATCATAATCAGGTACGGTATGACATCGTGAAAGCCCGCGCCAAGGATATTCGTGACATTGCTCTCGTAACCGGCGGTAATATCCAGAGCCAGACCAATAACAATACCCCCCACAACTGCACCGCTGATCGAATCTAGGCCACCCAGAATAATTGCCGGGAAAGCCAGGAGCGCCGCACTGCCCAGTGTGGGCGCAATAGCAAACGAACTGATAGCCAGAAAGACGCCACCCAGTGTAGCAATACCCGCCGCAATGCCCCAGGCCAACGCATAGATGCGGCGGATGGGAATGCCAACCGCCAGCGCTGCCTCCTGGTCAAGTGCAGTAGCACGCATAGCCAGACCATATCTAGTGAAGCGGAAGAAATAGAAGAGCACGGCACAAAGCGCGACCGTAATCCCAATGGTCCATAGATCGTTGGTAGCAAAATGCACTCCACCAAGGTTAAAGCCGCTGGTCACGCCGAAGGGAGAGGCGGCAGGAATGGGTTGAGAGCCCCAGATCACAATCACGGCAGTGAGCAGAATAGTATCCAACCCAATCGTCACCATCAAAACGGAGAAAGTAGGGCGTCCGATCATAAGGCGCAGAATGAAGCGCTCAAAGAGCAAAGCTATAGACACTGTTCCGGCAATACCAAGCAGCAAAGCCAGAAGAAAAGGCAAGTGCCACGTAAAGACCCCGGTTGAGACGATATACGCTCCCACCAACAGCAGCTCACCCTGGGCGAAATTGATAACTTCACTGGCCTTAAAAATGATCGAAAAGCCCAGGCCGATCAACGCATAAATGCAGCCCAGAGCGATGCCAGCAAAAACCAGTTGCAGAAAATAGGCCATAACCCCTCCAGAGAACCACAAAAGTTAACGGCTGCTATCATCTGAACTGAACGTAGGAGGGGTTGTGTTTTCCCCAAACGCTTCGCCCAGATAGGCAGTAATCACATCTGGATTAGCCTGTATCTCAGCAGGCGTACCTAGAGCAATGGCACGCCCGAAGTCGAGCACCAGAATGCGGTCGGCGATGCCCATAACCAATGCCATATCATGCTCGACAAGAATTTGAGTTACACCAAGTTGTTCCTGAATATCGACAATCGCAGCAGCGATCTCCTCAGTTTCCTCGACATTCATACCCGCCACCGGCTCGTCTAGCAGAAGCAACGTTGGTTCCAAAGCCAGAGCACGTGCCATATCAGCGCGTTTTTGCAGGCCATAAGGCAGGTTACCTAGCAGCATGGCACTCTGATGAGTGAGATCCAGCAAATCCAGCACGTGCAAGCAATAGGCACGATTTGTGCGTTCTTCCTGGCGCGTCAGGCCAAGATAGAGGCCACCAGAAAGGATGCCACTGCGCATACGGACATGCCGTCCTAGCAGCAGGTAGTCCAATACAGTCATGCTCGGGAACTGACCGAGATTCTGAAACGTACGTGCAATACCAACTCGCGCAACCTGGTGAGTTTTGAGGCGCAACAGATCACGTCCATCGAAAATGACCTGGCCAGCCATAGGCTGATAGATGCGTGAGAGCACATTGAAGATCGAAGTCTTGCCCGCGCCGTTGGGGCCGATCACGGCAAATAATTCACCAGTCTGCACCTGGAAAGAAACGTCTGTCAACGCCTTGATTCCCGCAAAACGTACAGAAATGTCCTCGACTGAGAGGAGCGTGGCGGAAGATGCCTCCTGGTCAGAGGTGGGATCTTTAGCAGATGAAGACCTCATAGCACCCACTTCCTTCCTGAGCGGCGTTGACGCAATGTACCAACGTTAGCGCGTCCCCCACCCTCGTGCAGCCCCAGGTAAAACTTGCGTACACTCTCATCCTGTAAAAGATCCGCTGCGGGTTGGTTCAACACGACTTTGCCGGTTTCCAGTACGTAGCCGTGGCGCGCGACCGAAAGGGCCATGTGCGCGTTTTGCTCGACCAGCAATACCGCTGTTCCGCTAGCATTAATTTCCGCGATGATCGCGCTAATTTGCTGCACCATAAAAGGTGCGAGACCCAATGAGGGCTCATCCAGCAAGAGCAAGCGCGGGTTGGTCATCAAAGCCCGTCCGATCGCGACCATCTGTTGTTCACCTCCGGAAAGATAGCCAGCGTGGCTCTTAAGGCGATCGCGTATAGCTGGAAAGAGTTCCATCACACGTGCATATGCCCGTTTCACCACAGCGGGATCGCGTGCGGAAATTATACCAGTGCGTAGATTCTCCTCGACGGTAAGATCAGCAAAGAGGCGACGACCTTCTAATACCTGCGCAATACCGCGCTGAACGATCTGTGTCGCATTCAAACGATCGATGCGTTCACCTTCAAAACTGATCGAGCCGCGTATAATGCTCCCTTTGTGCAATTGGAGCAGTCCAGAGATAGCACGCATAATCGTCGTCTTGCCAGCTCCATTTGCACCGAGCAATGCCACCACCATCCGGTCAGGCACCTCCAGCGAAACACCCTGCACAGCCGGGATCGTGTTTTGATAAGTGACTGCGAGATCCTGGAGTTCCAGCATGGCTTGTTCCCTTCGATTAGGCTGAATTCAGATGAGAAATTGCGGAAACGGACAAAAAATTTACGAGCATCAAGGCTTGCTGACAAGTTTTATTTAATAGCAAACGTCAATATAAAGGCTTGCTATCGAATTTATTGTAAACGGGAAATACCACTCCTGGCTATGTTTTCAGTAACAAGTTACAAGGAAAGATTTATTTGCGAGAACAATGTCCCCTATAATCGGAAGAGGATAAACATTCGTGAAGGCAACGTTCTCTATTATGCTGAACTCGCCCGCCAACGGGGACAGGATCAACCCTTTTGTGGTTTGCAGGCAATATGACTATAAGAGTTCAGGGGCCGCTCACACGCATTGAGGACATAGCAAGGCAATACATCGAAACACTACCCACCATTCAACTACAACGTATTCTATCTTTCACCTGTATAGCCTGTAATACAAAGGCGCTTTCACTATCATCTTCATGCGGTCGCATCTTCGGGAGCGATTAGAGGTAATTCATCAATAGTATCCGGAAATTTGTGCATTTTGGGAACGAGAGAAGAGAATCCGGTAACCCTCCATTAATTGGTGAACGGGCCAGTCGCTCTGGCAGCAGCTAAAACCTCAGCCAGAAGATACTTGGGAGGACGTCCGTGCGGTCGTTTTGGCTGAGGTGGTTGAACATCAACCGATTTTCGAGGACAGCCTCGTGATCGTTTTGGTTTGGCTGGACTGACTTGAACGAAACGTGCAGGAGCGACTTTATACCTCATCAGCTTGAATTCTCTTGTGTAGGTCGGTTGAGATTTGCCCATAGAACCCTCCTGCTCTTATTGTACCAAATTTCTCTTCTCCGACCCCCCAAAATCGGGAGAATTCCAATAACCTCATGAAAACGAATACTGCTGCTCCTGATGACAAAGGCTACCGTTTCCCACCTGAAATCATCAGCCATGCGGTGTGGCTGTATTTCCGCTTTTCGCTCAGTTTTCGTGATGTGGAAGAGCTTTTGGCTCAGCGTGGGATCATCGTGAACTATGAAACCGTGCGGCAGTGGTGTTTGAAGTTTGGGCAAACGGACGCGAACGAACTTCGTCACCGCCGTCCTCAGTGTGGCGACAAATGGCATCTGGATGAGGTGTTTCTCACGATCAATGGGAAACGATCGTATCTGTGGCGAGCCGTTGATCAGCACGGCAACGTGCTGGATATCCTGGTACAGAGCCGCCGCAACAAGCAGGCTGCCAAACGCTTTTTTCGTAAACTTCTCAAGGGACTTCAATACGTCCCACACGTGATCATTCCCGATACGTTGAAGAGGTATGCTGCTGCCAAACGTGAGATTCTGCCTGGTGTAGAGCATCGGCAGCAGAAAGGGCTAAATAACCGAGCGGAAAACTCGCACCAACCCACGCGTCTGCGAGAAAAGAAGATGCGGCGCTTCAAATCAGCCCGCACACGCACAACGCTTTCTTTCGGCTTTTTGCACCATCGCTGGACATTTCCAACCACGAAGGCATCGTTTGCGTGCTGGGGAGTACCGTGCCATGTTGCAGGGCCGCTTCCAGCAATGAAACGCGGGTAACTGGAGTCAAGCAAGTGGCATACCCACACAAACCTCCCCACTTCTCATGGTCTTTTCAGTGCTTTTCTCCTTATAGCTCATCAGTATTTTCCATTTTTACACATAAGTTGACAATACCCCCCACGTCCACCAGTCTTTCCTTCCAAGCGGAGTATGTATGGTCGTGCCAACTTTGATCTTCTCCGCGTGCGTGTGCTCTCACCTCCTCACAAAAAGCTAAAAACGCAGAATACGAAGAAGAGAAATGAGAACAAACAGCAAAAGAAAAAGACTCAGAAACTGAGAGATGGAGCTATCAATACTCCAAACTCTCAGCATACCACAACTCTCATCACCGAGGTTGCGTAAGAGCCGTTTAATCCTGGGATTTACAGCTACAGGTCGATTTCCACTCCGGCGAACTGTAAGCGCTAGTAGCTACTTCTTACAGCGGAGCACTCAGAACCGGCCAACCATTAGAATACTTGATAGTACGAACATTTAGTGTTTCTTGTCCGTGGTTGTTCGCGTCATAGTAATGATAGGCTAACCGCTGCGCAACACTATATGTTGGATCGTCAAACTCATCAGCACCACCCGCCGCAACTTTCGGCCAACTGCCTGTCAGGATTGTTGTACCGCCACCGTTATTCATATTAGCGCCGTTCTTATCAAGGAACGGTCCCGTGACGCTGGTAGAGCGGCCTACGACCGTATAATACGTGCTATTGACGCCCACACAGCAGGTTCCCTTCGATCCCCATAGGTAGTAGTAGCCGCCGTTGAAGGACATCGTTGTAGCCTCGATACCATTGGCAATATGCCAAAGTGTCGTATTTGAAGTAGCGAGTTTTCCCGTTGTTTGATCCAGCACATGCATACTGATACCATAGTTGCCCGTCCACGATCCCCAGGTGATATATGCAACACCGCCAGGACCCCACACAACATTGGGATCAATAGGATAATTGACACGTGTCACTTCTCCGGCGTCTGTCCAGGGGCCTCCGATGTTAGTTGCCGTTGCCAGACCCATAACTGCAAAGGAAGTTCCCCAGAGAGAACCAGCATAGTACAGGTAGTATTTTCCATTCCAATAATTGATGTCAGGAGCCCACAGATTAGGAGGTCGCGAACCGAGGGCTGTGGTTATCCAGGCTGGCGTATGACTGAAAATAGTTCCAATATACGTCCAGCCTGTGCGGAGTGTAGTGTCACAGGTCTTTCGAATGGTCGGACTGCCCTGACCAGGACCACCTTGAAATCCTGTCGAAAATCCATAATAGCAGGTTCCTACTCTGATGACGCTCGGATCGGCCATGTGCAGATCACCGGACAGCGCATGCACGCTGGCTAGATCACCGGACAGCGTATGCGCTCTGGCCAGGTTACCGTTGGCGATCCCCACTGTAAGCGCTAGCAGGAACGCGCATATCACGGCACGACGCACGCTGCGTGGAATAAATCTGCTAAAGAGCAGCCTTTGATGCACAAAAAAATCTACGATGAAATGTAACATCCTTGTCCTCCAAATCTTTGAACAGTAGATCCTATCGATCTACAGTATACCTTTTGGGTACCGTGTCCTACAAATCTTTGAACAGTAGGAGACTTCGAATAAGAATACTATTGAACAGCGCTTGCCCCAATGCGGCATTATTCCAGAGAAGTCTCATTGAACACGGCGTTTCCTTTTTATTGGTATCACAGCTCCCCTTTTTTGCCCGCTTGTCTCACGACTGTGAAAGTCAAAGGCTGACTCGTTCGATGTGGGAGTTCTACACATTTGTGCAGCGCCTCGACCATCAACCAGATGAACGACTCCTGGAGCTATTGTAGAGCCACAACAACTAAAGACGCATTGCTTTATCCCAATGTCTGGATTGAGCTTTCCTGGAGCAACTCGCAGGTACAGCCGCTCAGCACTGCAACTCTTTGAGAGAGTTAATCTGTTGATGCATCTCTACTATAGCATAGGTTTTTGTGGTTAAAAGGGATAGATAGAAGAAACAGAGACATTTATAAAATCCTTACGGCAGATCATGACATGGTTGGACGGTGTTATCAGGGGAGAGACATGGCAGATCATGACACAGAGAAGAGGAACGTTTCTCTGTGCTTCTGGCAGATTATGAAATATCTTTCTGAGAGGAGAACTTCGAGACTGGCAAAGCATGACAGAGGAAGGACATGTATCTGCCTGTAAACAGGCATATCATGTCAGCGCCTGTTTCTCCTTGTACGGCAAATCATGACACTATTCGTTCGCATGAGAAGCCCATTGATGTGTCTAGTGAGGGATGCAATGGGGCAAACCATGACGGGAATGCTCCAGGAATACGATCGTGTTCAGGCAAACCATGATTCTGTTCTTCTCTTCAACGTGGCTCAGACCGAGAGAGCGCCTGGATGCTGACTGGAGAATCAGCCATACCCATTGATGGTTCTCCTTCATTCTCTCAATACTTCGGACGACTTGCCTCATGCGCTTTCACCCAGTATGGGTGTGCGCACCTCACTCATTTTCCATCCTTTTGCGGTGTTTCCAGTGCGAGGTCAGTTGGTGATGGTCGCTCGTCTCCCGTTGGGATTGACGAGCCAGCCTGAATGTGTTGGACAAACGTGTCAAGGGAGCACGCGAGGCTGACCGGCTCTTTAAATGGGAGTTGATGGCTGCCGTCCAACCACTGGAGAGAAAACTCTGGATACAAGCGCCCCAGTTGTTCTCCTCCAGATCGCCATAGGGCATTGTTTCGCTCAGCGCGCTCCCCCTTTTCCCCGGCACTTTTCGTTGCCAGAACCAGTTCCACGGGACAATCCAGCTGCTCATAGGCCGAAAGAAGCTGCTCGCGGCGTCTATTGAGCTCAATGGTGAGAGTCGCATACTCGTCAGGCGTGAGGCGATAGCCCATGCCAACCAGATACAAAAGCAAAGGCCCGAATTTCACCGCTGGTGTATTGAGCCGCCTTCTTGTATCCTCGGGATCAATCACAAGGTTGACCGGCACAGCTCCATCAATGAGAAACAACCCTGCCACCCTCCCCGGATGGCGTGCCGCGTACCAGACAGCCAGGTCAGCTCCCAGGGACCAGCCAATGACAAGAGGCCGAGGACCAGCAACCTTGTCCATGATGACCTCAGCATCGCCCAAAAAGGACTCGAAAGAGACATCGGGTGAGCGTGTTGTTTTGCCATGACTGCGGAAGTCGAAAGTGACAATACGATACTGCCCGCTAAGTTCGCGAATAATGCGCTTCCAACTCACCTGTGTTGCTCCCCCCCCGTTGAAGAAGAGGAGCGTTTGCCCCTGCCCGGCCTCACTGACCGCGAGTTGCACTTCTCCGTTTGCTATCTTGTAGTGTTTTTCCTGTATTCTCTCCATACTGCATAAACCTTTCTATTACTCAAACCAACTCTGGAACAGCGCCTGTAATCCAAAATCAAACTCGCGATCAGGCGTCCACTGCGTAATCACTGGTAACAATGTATGGAGCGTCGGGTATTGCTCTGCTGGGAAGTGTTGCCAGGCCGCCGGACCGTTTGGCCCTGGTTCCAGACCCGCGACCGCTTGCGTACCAGTGACGAGCAAGGTATGCCCAACAATAAAACCGACCAGACACTGGAGCGCATAGATAGACTGAACGCCGGTGATCTGTGCCTGATGGAGTGTTTCAAGAAGATGATCTAACATGGCGAGAGAGGCTGATGTGCGCAGCGGACTGGTTGCCACGAGCGGAAGCACCCGTGGATGAGCGCGGAGAACATCCCGAAAGGCATGAGCAAAGGTCCACAATTCCTCACGTGGCGTGGCATCGGGTTGCAAAGGCAACGGAGCCTGAATGATGAGCAGTTCAATCACCCCATCAAAGACGGCTCGCTTATTCTCAACATGGTTGTAGAGCGACATTGCCTCGATACCAAGCAGAGCTCCAAGCTTGCGCATACTAAAGCCTTCCAGCCCTTCTTGATCAAGCAAGCGCAGGGCTGCTTCCAACACCAGTTGCCGGGTGAGTGGCTCACCAGATTTCGTCATGATCCTCGCCCTCTCTATACTTACAATGTAAGCTTACAACGTAAGTATAAGGCAGAGAAAGAAGGATGTCAAGCTCTCTTTTTTCAGTGTTTATTGGTGAGTTAAACTCGTTGCGCATCCCGTGGGAAGGACGACAGACGGCCTGGACCTTGTTGCAGAAGCTCAAGCTCCATCGCCCGACGAAGGATATTCCCATCGTGCTGTGTACGGCGGCTCGCGGTGATGTCCAGGAGCCACCACTTCCAACTCGCGCTTGAGGCGACGGATTTCTTCTTCTTGAGATGGCTGATGCCCACTGCCTGGGAAGGCCTCCTGGCTATGTTCTGCCAGCTCTCCTTTCTCCATTGATGAATCGACGTATCAGAAATCCCCAGATCGCGAGCGACGTGCGTAATCGGCTTGCCACTGGTCTGAGCTAGCCGCACCGCTTCCCGTTTAAATTCGGCTGTGTAGGTCTTTTGCATGACCCTGGTCCTCCTTCTGGAAGAGTATATCCTAAGCTTTCACTACTCCACAAATTCGGGGTAAGATCACAACTTCGTTTGTCCTGCTCATTTGGCAAGCACAAGCAAACAAACAACCACGACCAGATCCTACCGTTTCCCTTGCTCGCACCGTGGATCGGGAAAGCTCTTGCAACACTTTATACAGCGAGGTCACAGGAAGATTTTCTGCATTCAGCGTCAGATTGGATGGTTTCTTTACAGTCAATGTTGTATAGTCCATACGAGATTTCCTTGTCGCTTTTGAATTTTTTGTATTCTATCTAGGAAATCTCTTCTTTTGCACCTCCTCTGGCAGAATTGGAAAGCCCTGTACTCTACTTTCGGACGTTTGACATATCCAAAGTAGCAAGGTATAATTACTCCATTGCTGAAAAAGGCTGGTCGGTAAGGTTAGTCCGACCCGTTCTCGTATCCTCGCGAGAGCTTACTTGTTCGACGCGCAAGCGACAGGACCCACAGTATATTCAAGGGAGTATTACGCCTTGAAGTTACGGAGGTCTGAATGCTTAAGAGAGCGCGTCTGCTTTTCATATCCCCCCATTGCGATCGAAAGCGGCATTGCAGCATGTGCATACTGTGAGCATGGAACTCCGTCAGAAATAAACAATGGAGAAGAAAAACAATGCAGCAAACCCCACCATTAGGCATCGTTGTAACCTCGAAAGAGCGCAAAACGACTGAGGTCTTTTATGTGCGTACTTGACCTCATCATGCGTAGTGAGGATACAAACGGAACCTATACCTCCTATGAAATCATTGCACAGCCAGGACGCGGAGCCAAACCACATATCCATAGCCGTGAGGACGAGGCTTTCTATGTCATTGAGGGATTGTTTCAGGTTCGTTGTGGCGATAAGGAACATACACCTGGTGCTGGAGATTTTATCTCTCTACCAAAGAAGTTGCCCCATATGTTCACAAATATCGGCCAAACGGTTGGCTGTTTGCTTGCCATAGCGCCACCTGCTGGAATTGAAAGATTCTTTGAGGATATTGATGAACTTGTTAAGGTCAAACAGGTAGAGGTGACGCGCCAGGAATTTACTGCGGTATGTGACAAGTATGGAATCGAGTTTCTTCATCAGTTATAAGGGAAACGTAGCTCAGACAGAGCGGGCATATGAGCTGTTAAGAAAAAGAAAGAAGGGAAAAACACATATGGAGGTTTCAGATGAAAAGAGACGGCATCAGCTTTCACTGGAAGGCTTAACAATGAGAGTAGAGGATGTAGAACGTTCACTGGATTTTTATATGAAACTTCCGGGCGTTGAAATCATTACGCATCGCGAAGGCGTGTTCGCTTTGATCCAAATTGGTGCCGGACGCTTAGGATTGCTCCAAATGCCATCTGCCCCCCTTTTTCATCTCGAATTCGAGACGACAGGGAACTTGGATACTCTCGCACAGCAATTTCAAGCCGCTGGAATGGAGTATGTGAAGAAACCCGCACAAAAAAGTTGGGGTGAGGTTGACTTCACGGTGCGAGACCCCGATGGGAATCTCCTTGAGTTTGATACAACTGGACAGGTGAAGGCTTGGGAAGAATAGCATTCGACCTGTACGCATCACTTCCAATGCATCATAATAGTATGCGTACAGGAACAAAAGTAGCATAATTCAAAAAAATCATGCTCGTATTATGCTAGCAGTCAGTTTCTGTTAACTGGGCAAGGTTTTGTTCCAGACAAAGAAGGAAAAATAATGACACAAAATGGCAATGATGGATATGGTCAAGTTGATTGGAACCGCCAAAACGATTGGAATCGTCGGCTGATTGAAGAGTTTCATGCCAATGGAGGAGATGTGAGTGGGCCAATGGCAGGCACATCTCTACTTTTGCTTACTACAACCGGAGCTAAAAGCGGGCAAATACGTACAAGTCCGTTAGTGTATTACGATGAGAATGGGCGTCTTTTCGTTTTTGCGTCCAAGGCGGGTGCATCAACTAACCCCGACTGGTATTACAACATTCTCGCGCATCCAGAAGTTACCCTCGAGAAGGGAACGGAGAAGTTTTCTGCGACCGGGGTTGTGTTAGAGGAAGAGGAACGAGCGCGAGTCTACGCCAAGCAAGCCGCATTATCCCCTCGCTTTGCTGAGTACGAAAAGACGACTACACGCAAGATTCCAGTTGTTGAGTTGGTAAGGAAGTAAGAGTTTCTGGCTCATCATTATAGAACAGGCATACTATCCACAAACTATTGTAAGCATAGTATGTCTGTGTCTTTATGGAATTGGCGTATGAGATCTCGGTATATGGCAAGGATTACTTCCTCTGACAGCCATATTTGTCCCAAGAGTCTCCAATACTGCTTATACACTTACAATATATTAAAACCCATCGAAAAGTTTCATGAAAATTCCTCTGAGACGGACGCTTTTGTTTCCTGCTTCGGCCACTGCTCATTTCCACCTGCTTACTTCCTTGAGGGTTGAAAGCATCAGGTTGTAACAGGAAGTGGCGATCAACCGAGGAGGATTGGCCTGTTCCTGCTCAAACCACCACGTGATGGCATTCATGAGAAGTCCAGCGAGCAAAACAGGGACAAACTGCGAAACAGAGGCACCCTGCTCTCGCATACGCTTCTTGTTTGGAGCCAGGGAGACTCCATAAGTGCACAGACCTTAATCAAAGCCACATTGAGCAAAGATACGATCGCCGATACGACGCAACTGAGCATCACGTACCGGGGTGGTCCGCTGGCCTACGATCTCGATGACACAACAGGCATCCGCGCTGGAGATCGTGCCCCCGATTCTCCCTATATCTTTGCCTCGAACGGGAAGAAAGGACGACTCTTCGATGCTTTTCGCGGCCCGCACTTCACGCTCCTGTCCTTTGGTGATCAGCCCGCGCCACAGGTGCCCGATGGCTACAAGAACATTGTGCATGTGTACACGATCACGCGTGGAGATATCGCGACTGCATCATCTGATGATGCGCTCATTGACATTGATGGGTATGCCCACCATTTCTATGGCATCACCAGTGACGCACTGATCCTGGTGCGCCCCGATGGCTACATCGGCCTCACTGGAAGGAACCTCGGTCCTCAACCGATCATCGACTATCTCCGCAAAGTCATAGATCGATGACGTTTCGAGTTGAAAAGCGCGGGCATTCCTACGCGGTGAATCCG
>JACDAE010000685.1 GCA_013695595.1 Ktedonobacteraceae bacterium
CCCTCAGGTGCGAATGTGGTTGAGCATTGGCATGGTGTGCCTTTTCAGAAACCAGTGAAGCGCACACGTGAATATGTTGAGATCATTCGAATGATTCTGCATGGCGAAAAACTGGTCTATTCTGGCGAGTTCTTTCAACTGGAGCGTGGTTTTAAGCTACGTTTCACCCCTCTACGCGCCGAGTTGCCCATTTATATTGCGGCTATGGGGCCAAAGAATGTTGTGCAGACAGGCGAGATCGCTGATGGCGTGCTTCCAGTATATTGGCCCGGCACCAAATGGGGCGAGTTGCGTGAACAACTTGACGAGGGTTCTAAGCTTGCCGGTCGTCCTGCTCATAGTGCCGCTATCGCTCCATATATCACCAGCGCGATCCTATCTGAAAATGCGTCGCCTGAAGAACGTCGTGCGGCATATGCGCAGGTCGCAGCACCTCTGGCCTACTATATTGGCAAGATGGGCGTCTACTACGCACAGATGCTGACGCGTAACGGTTTTGGCGAAGATGTGCAGGCGGTTATTGAAGGCTGGAAGGATGGCATGAAGACGGCGATTGAGGCGGTGAGTCCACGTATGCTCGATGCGGTTACCATCATAGGCACCCCACGTGAGGTGGTCGCGAAGCTAGATCAATGGGGGGCGGCAGGTGTCGATGAGCCTTTACTCTCCATGCCGCCCGGTCCAGTCGAGCAGGTCGCATCTCAACTGGGTGCGCTTGCTGATGCATTAAAAGCATAATTGGGACGATGCGCAAATTCCTCGGCATGTTTAAGGCGTTTGCTGATGGAAGGATGCGAGTGAAAGAAGATTTCCACAATGGGCGATGGCTCGATCTCCGCTAGATTCTGATTGGCAAGGCGCGTCATCGCACTTTTAAATGAATCAACCTTGTGCGTCGTTTGCAGCGCGTACTCGTCAGCCTGGTATTCGATGAGTCGGCTGTAACTATTGCTAATAGGCATCACGATCAGGCTGAATATTCCTGTCAGTAGGAAGAAGAAGGGGAGCGTGGCGGCATCCATAAGCGAAAGGTAAAACCCTGCCGCGACGACTCCATGCAGGATCAGGTTCGCGACATAGAGTCCACCTAGCATCAGAAGCGATTGGCTGATAATGAGCTTCCAGATATCGGAATGTACATGATGTCCCAACTCGTGCGCCAATACAACCTCAATCTCGTCTATAGTATACCGATCAATCATTGTATCGCCCACCACGACGCGGCGCGTATTTCCAAGCCCCATCAATGCGGCATTGGCGGCTGTAGTTTTATTACTCATTTGCATGGAGTAGATGCCACGTACCCTGGTGTTGGCACGTTGCGTCAATGCTAACAGGCGTTGTGTCAGTTCGCCTTCTGGTAGTGGCGTAAATTTGTAGAAGAGCGGGAAAAGAAGGATCGGTGCGAGATTTGCCATAATCACTGAGAAGAACAGCATAATGATGGCAACCCATAACCACCATGTGAGCGGCTGAAATGCGAGCAATCCATAGATTAACGTGATCGCAGCCGCTTCTAATATCAGACCAAGCCCAAATCCCTTGAGAAGATCATTGACCCATGATTTGAGCGACATCGTTGAGATTCCGTAACGATGGGGAAGCACAAAACCGCTATAATATCCTAGAGGCAGTGTGATAAGTTGATAGACAAGGATTGCCAGCAGAAAGTACAGCAATACCTGTAAAGGATACCATCCATGCACAGGTTGCCAGCTTAGAAAAGAGATGTTCTGTATTGCATTGCGTAGCCATTTATCCAGGCCAGTTGCAAATACAATCAGCAGACCTGCTGTTGCGATACCCAGATCTACAAATGAGAGCCTTCGACGTATTCGTGCATACTCACGGGCCTTCTGCTGGCGTTCTATGTCGATCTCCATATTCCACAACTCCTCAAAGATAAGTTTATCTACCCTAATATCTTCTGTAAATTCTTTAACGAGCGCTCGACACTTTGCAGTGAAGGAAGGGTTGGCGCATCATTCTCAACAATGTACCACTCAACACCACTTTCCTCAGCGGCATTACATATACCCTTTATATCAAGCGTACCATCCCCTACCTCAGTAAAAGTACGTTCGGAGGTCATATCTTTGAGATGGATCAATGGCACACGCTCTGCACGCTTATGAAGATATGCAATGGGATCGACACCGCCATAGGCCGCCCAGTAGGTGTCAAGCTCAAGTTTGACATAAGATGGGTCGGTGTTATCCAGAAGCATATCAAGTAAATAGCGGCCATCTTCACCCTGTGCAAACTCATGTGCATGGTTGTGATAGGAGAATGTCAGGCCTTTCTCTTGCGCGGCACGACCAAAATTATTCAACTGTGTTGCTAATGTTTTGAACTTTTCGCCTGTATACCACTCGTTTCCCAGATATGGTAGCGTTATATTGCGTGAACCTATTGCAAGGCAGTAGTCGATTTCGTCTGAAATACTGTTCTCTAATGCATCCCATCTGACATGAGAGCCTGCTGTGCGCAGCCCCGTTTCAGTCAGCAGTGCCGCCATTTCTGCTGAGGAGAGGTCTCCATAGCCAGCGAACTCAACACCATCGTAACCCAACTTTGCCACATGGCGTATCGTTGCCTGAAAGTCGCGAGCCGTCTCATCTCGTACCGTATACAGTTGTAGTGCTATAGATTTTTTAGTCATGAATTCACCTTGCTTCTTGTGAACGTCACTGGTTTTGACAGTGGGGATATCTCTGAATTGAGTATATCACAGAATATACACGAAATAGGGTAGGGTGGTAGGGTACCACCCTACCCTATTTCGTGCGTTTGCCAGGTTTATATCCCCATATCTGGCATATAATCATCCATCCTAGAAGCCGCGGCTAACCTCCACTGAGATGGTTTGAGATGATGCCTGTTGTCCATTTTGATCGTTGGCGTAGGCTGTGATGCGTGCTACAAAATTCCTTCTGAGCGAAACATTTGAGACATGCCAGTCAAAGGTAACGTTCCCATTGCCATCCGTCTGTTGAGGGCCAACTGAATTTGTGATAAGAGAGTTGTCAAAGGTGACATGCAACTGCACAGAGACGCCAGGTTGATTGGCCATAACGGTAATCTGCACATCACTATAGTTACGAACCTGCTGAGGAGCGTCAGTGATCTGCAATTGAAGATTCTGGTTCTGGGGCGGTTGTGTTGGCTGCTGGTTGGCATCCGTAGGAGTGAGTGTAGGAAGTACCACAGGAGCGCTTTTGGGTGGCTGACTGCTGCTCTTGTTGCTTCCTTGACCACCAGAAGGAGTAGGGAAGGTGGGAGGTGGATTTGTCGCAGAATTTTTGGCAGGAGTGGGAACCACCGCTGCTGGCTGTGTGGTCTTAGGTGTTGTGGTTGCCGGCTGTGCGAGTGTACTGAAGATAAATGTAGCAAATATGATACCTGCGATAAGGACCGTAGATGTTGCTATTATCAGCACTTTGTAAGCGGGGTCTGCACGCCAGAGAGCACCTAGTTTAGAGAGTGGGTTAGTGGATGCTACCGGAATCTGAGGGCGCAACTGGTCAGGATGGACAAATACCCGTTGCGGATATGCACCAGGCTGCTGCGGCTCCTCCGCATGTACACCTGGTAGTATAAGTTTCTGTGAGACCGGCGGTTGACCTTGCCCCGGTAAGTTAGGATGATTATTAATCATATAGTCCTCCTTTCTAACTTAAACTACACCAATTTTAGTATAGTTTAGTAGAGGTAAGTTCGCCACTTTTATAGACCATTTGGGTACCTGAGCAGGGCCAGGAAAACGCTTTTCTTTAATCAACGCATGTGGTAAAAGAATTCATCTACAGTATACAAAACCGTATCAACCTGTAAGTTCGTTAATATAAGCTCGTGGAGTACATGTGTTGTGCTTCCATATGGTCGCCAGATGTGCGGGTCGCTGGGACCAAAAAGTACTATGGTGGGGAGAGCTAAGAGCGCAGCAAGATGGGTGATACCCGCATCATTACCGATATAACCTACACAATCTTGTAATTGTTGGGCGATGGTTTGCAAGGGGACATCGATAAGAGTTGTGAGAAGCGTAGGAGAAGACGGTAATGGAAGGAGGGAAAGCAAGGTTGTCATGCGTTCAGAATCGGCAGGACCAGCCAGCAGTAAAATTGGGATGTTGCGTTGCCAGAGCTTTATAATAAGTGAAGCAAAATGAGTGATAGGCCAGCATTTGTGACTACCCCCACTGCCAGGATGGATGGCGATAGGTTGCATGCTATGATCCCGTATATGAGTATTATCAGGCGTGTAAAATAAGGGATTGAAGGGTACAGGCTGTTGGAGATTGAGGGTACGTGCGAGATAATCTACAATATGGATATGCTCATTATGTGAAGGGTGACCAGGAGCAATAACGATGCGCTGTATGCCGAGCGAGCGCAGATTGCGTTCAACAATCTGCTCAGGATCACGTAGCCAGCAGATGGCGACATCGATGTGTTGTAAGAGTGCTTGCAGGGTAGGAGAGTGAATGCCATCTGTTGCGAATAATGCACTCCATTGACGTGAGTCGTAATCGAAGACCTCTTCAGCGATATGAGCGGCCAGCGCGAGAGGCAGGACGGCAGCATTGCCTACGAATGTGATATGAGGGTTACTGGATTGTGCTCTGAGTGCCTGGATGACAGGGAAGGTCAAGAGGGTGTCGCCGATCGCACCTGGGCGTACGATGAGATAGTGCATGATGGTGCTCCAATCATTATTTCCTTGCCAGGGTCAGGACCTCGATAATAACAGCCGCAGCAAGGATGATGATGGCGGTAAAGATATTCCAACTGTGGAGGGCGCTAAGAATCAGATTGAGGAGGATAACAAGAGCCAGGAGGGTACCCTGACGAAAAGCATTACGCCTTGTTACAAGATAGCGCCGACGCATGAGGAGCAGACGTCCAAATATATAAGCGATGGGAGTGAATGTACCTATCAACGCAATAGAGAGGATGAGAAAAAAGGCTATGAAGGCCAGAGGGGTATGTGGGGGCACAAAGGCGGTAAAGAGGAACACGCCTGCCCACGCCATAAGCGCGATACCGCCAGTAAGAGAGAGCGCTGAACGATTTGTCACGATTATATCTTACCTCAATAAATTAAAGCCTTTATTACTGCTCAGGGGCGCTTCGCTGCGGCGACGGCTTTCCTGATTATCGCTGCTGAAATACTTTTGCCAGATATCGGGAGCATCTTTACTTTCGCCGCCATGTTGCGTATAGCGTGGGCGGACACGGCAGATAACCGGCGTATTGACGGCAGCTCCTGCAACGATTACCTGGCCCTTAGAGAGAGCAGGCAGGTTATCTAGTAGATCGCGACCAACGCCTTCAATCGCGGCGGCGACACTTTTCTGGTCGATCTCATTCACAATACGCATGATACACTGGGTCTGGCACTGACTGAGAACATCGGCATCGAGCTTGCCAGGGCGCTGGCTAATCAGACCAACGCCGATACCAAATTTACGCCCTTCAGCGAGAACCTGTTTGAGTATCGAAGTTGAGACTACTTCAGTACCACCGGGTGCGAAATGATGAGCTTCTTCCAGAAGTACAAAGACAGGATAGGGTAGATATGATTCGTTGCCCGCCTGGAGTTTGCCACGTTCGGTATCCATACGAGCTTGATTGAGGCGGCGCAGGAGAGTTGCCACGATGACCTGCTGATCACGCTCGTCGATCTCGTTGAGCTGCAGGACGGTGCATTGTCCCGGTTTGAAGATCTCCGGCAGATCCAGGTGCTGCGTATCATCAAAGGTAAAGCTATGTTCAAAACGCTGCTCTATGCGCCATGTCAGGGCATGAACTGTGCTAGAGTCGTCTGCCCCCTCGCTATCTTCATCGCTCTTCTGCTTGGACACCTGTTTGATGGCCTGTTTGAGGTCCGCAACACCCCAGGGAGTACCGCGCTTGTTTTCCTGTACTTTACGTAGTGCGCGGCTGAGAAGATATTGCTGTTTTTCCGTCATCTCTGGCAAAAGGGAACGCATATCGCCCATATTAAGTGTTGAGAGGCGAACTTTGACCTGTTCGGGCTTATAGACGCGTACATGAGCATGGTAACCGCTTCCTCGCCCATCGCCATCCTCACTAAATTGAGGCGTATTGGCGATCTGATCCAGCGTCCCATATTCGCCATGAGGGTCGATAATAAGGATGCAAGCCTTATTGTGTGGTTGCATCAATTCCTCGATGATCACGCTTGCCAGATAGCTTTTGCCGGCTCCTGTGCTGGCGATAATGGCGAGATGGGTGCTGACCACATCCTTCACGGATAGCACAACCGGAACAGCGCCGGGCGGACGTGTGAGCAAGGAGCCGATTGTAGCAGAGCCGGGCTGTTTATCCTGTTTACGGCTGAGGATCTGGGCCAGCATGGTGTCATCGGCTAGAAAGATCTGTTTGCCGGATTGAGGTGGAATCCAGGGATTGATGAAGGAGCCGGTGAAGTGATCGTAGTAACCCATGATCGCGACGTGCAATTCAAACAGCTCGTTTGTGTGTGCATTATAGCCAACCATTGCAGCGACCTGCGTAGGGGAGATCTCTGGCTCACCTAAAAAGGTATCGGGATAAAGTTGTAGGGGCACGCGTTTCATAACACGACCGAGCACACGGCGTATAGGGGCTGCGTGGCTATTGACGCCTTGTTGATCGGGATCAGAGAGTTCGTAATAGACATACTCACCATTTTTGAGGACCTGTTCGTCATCACGCGAAACGAACGTATATTCATGAGTCGTTTCGCCGGGACCTTTGGTGATGCCAACTGGTTTGCGTATAAAGGGTTGGGTATTCGTATCTTGGATCATTGAAAAGCTCCCTTAACCAGTGGTTTCCACTTTAAGACGCCAGGCGAAGTTACGCTTTACGATAGAGAGCAGCGAGAGATTTTGTGGAAACAGGCGTTCGAGTTGATCGATGATGCGTAACGTCACCATCGGGAGCAGGCTATTGCGCTGGGCAATAATATGTGGGAGGTAGCCCATATGAAGGTAAGGTGTTTGTGTATCTTGATTAGCCGAGTCGGTAAAAAAGTGGAAGGCACACACCTCTTCATCGGTCATTGTCTCAATCTCGCTGCCCAATTCAAGAGAGAGAAGGGGAACGCCATGCATAGTCGAAAGGATGCCAGGAGAGCCTGAGGGTGAGGGACGTAGTTCCATCATACCCAGGACCATTACATAAATCAGCACAGCTTTCTCTGAAATATAATCGGGAGAAAAAAGTTCAACCTGTGTTTCATTTGAGAGGCGTGGACCTAGAGAACCAAAGGCTGGATTAAGCAGGATGGTATCATAGATCACACCAATGGCATAGGTAACCGGCTCCTGACTGATGCCAAGAGCAAGATCGAGGGTCGTATCGGGGTCATCGAGCTGGCTAGAGCGTACGGCGATACGAACGAAGCGACCGAAGGCATAATCTGGTGGGCCGGGTTCCACTTCCACTTCACGAGGCCCATAGATTTGACAGACATAATTAATGTGCGAATCTGACTTGACGATCTTCCCGATGAACATCTGATATGCCTCTCCGATTAGAACAAATGGCTACTTGGCGGCATTATAACACAGATGAAACCTTTTGCGTTGACGAGTTTCTGATAAGTGTACGAGAATACCGATTGCCATTCATTCATGAGTTAATTATAATTAACACGTAGAAACGCTCCTTTTGGGGAGAGTACAGGGTGAGAATTTGAAGAGAGGAGCAGTTTATAGTTTAGAGAGGACATTTTAATCATGAAGGGAAGATCCAATGTATGGTTGATTCAAAATCTTCACCATCCAACAATGCGTCAGAGAAGGTAGTGCCACGCAGGCCAGTCGAAGTAGACAAATATGTTGACACATTTCTATCGGTTGTCTGCGATACCAGCCGTCGTTATATTTTGGAAGTCCTGACGATCCCGGACGAAGACGATAAGGTAGAGATGCCAGAGAGACGTTCAGGGGATATCGCTAGAGCAATAGGACTTTCTGCGGCCACTACTTCGGAGCACCTGCGACAACTGGCGAAAATAGGCATTGTGCGCACGCGTAGAGATGGAAATATTGTGTACTATCGCTTGCGCGACAAGGATGTCGTGAAAGCATTTCAAGATCTGTTGAGTGCACTTGATAGTGATTATGCACAATACCTGGCGAGACATAGCAATAACTGAGTAGCTATTCAGGCAAGAAACTGGTCGATGGTTTGTAGAAATTCGTCCAGGTCAATCGGCTTATTCATGGCAGTGATATTGCGTCGTGCAAGCTCCTGTCCTGGTAAACTTGCGCTCATCATAATGGTTGGAATGTCTGCCAGCTTTTCAATTGCATGTAACTTGTCATAAAGTTCGATGCCATTCATGCGCGGAAGTTGATAATCCAGAATGAACAGATTGGGCGTAAGGTTTTCTACGAATTTCAGTGCTTCGAAACCATCTGGCGCAAGCACAGCCAGATAGGAAGTTTCTTGAGAGATAGCCTGTACCAGCACTTCTCCAATATTTGTGTCATCCTCAACGAGGAGGATGGTTTTCAAATGATGTGGGTTGTCTCCAGGGCTTTGTTTTTGCTGTTGAGCCATAGGTTGATTCGTTAGCTCCCATCCTACAAAGTTCGATTTTACCTCTGCAATTTCGTTGCACAACGAAATTGTATATTGACTATATCACATTATAGCAGGGAAAGATAGATGCAAATGTATTTGGGGCTATTCTTCTGCTTGACAAGAGTCTTGTTGATCGCATACAACTAGGGGAGTGAGTTTTTAGATCTCATCGCGGTTGTAGCCTTGTCCGGTTACAGCTAGAAAAAGGCTGGTGCCCTACATATAATAGAGTACACGACCTTGTGAACTATTTTAATAAGGAGAGTGTTTTATGGCTTTTGAGCTTCCACCACTTCCATACGCGTATGACGCATTAGAGCCTTATATCGATGCACAGACCATGCAGTTGCACCATGACAAACATCATGCCACGTATGTTACCAATCTGAACAATGCATTGAAGGGGCATGATTTCGAAAATTTGCCAGTCGAACAGGTGATCCGTCGTTTGAGTGAGGTGCCTGAGAGTGCACGTACAGCGGTACGGAACAATGGTGGTGGTCATCTCAATCACTCTATGTTCTGGCAGATTATGAAGCCTAATGGTGGTGGTGAACCAACAGGTACGTTGGCCAGTGCCATCACATCGACTTTTGGTTCTTTTGATGCATTCAAGACTGCATTCAACGATGCAGGTGTCAAGCGCTTTGGTTCCGGTTGGGCCTGGTTGGTAGCTGATAGCAGCGGCAAGTTGCAGGTTGTCTCCACCGCGAATCAGGATAGCCCCCTCATTGATGGGTCGTATCCAGTGATGGGTAATGATGTGTGGGAACATGCATATTATCTGAAGTACCAGAATCGCCGCCCTGAGTATCTTGGTGCCTGGTGGAATGTAGTCAACTGGGATGAGGTCGCAAAGCGTTATGCTCAGGCAACTGGAGCACGCTAGGCGCTTCGTTGCTCATCATTTGAATTAGCCTTCATCATTCCATGTTTGGGGCGTCACCTTGTGTGTACCCGTGTACCGATGAATATATTCGTTGACACACGAGTACACACAAGGTGACGCCTCTCTATTTTCAGAAGGTCTCAATAATTTGACGTTTTATTATTAACGCGCCAGTTTTCCGTTGGAGAGGAGAGAGGGCTGATACCTGGTTGCCGAGTACTGGTCGGAGGGATTGGTTTCATGTTTGGAGCGGCGAATCTACGAGAAGGGACAGGGGTAGAAGGTGTATGTGGAAGCGATGGTAACTTCCCCTCAGGGTTGGATGAAGTGGATTGTGATGGCTGCATTTTTACTTGTTCGCTCAGTCCGAGGGCGAACAAAAGGCGTTTGATTTCAGGAAACTCCTTATAAGAAGAAGAGATTGCCAGAGACTGATCGGTCTGGCGATGTTCAAGGGCAGAACTGAGGTCATTCAATAATTTCGTTTGGCATCGCAAATAAATATCGGCTTGATCATTGCGTGAGAGACGATCAACCATCAAGTTAAAGCTGCCAGCCAGAGGCAACAGATCGCCAGAGTTGATTTGA
>JACDAE010000591.1 GCA_013695595.1 Ktedonobacteraceae bacterium
GTGGTACGCAACATTGCACGAATCAACTTTTGGATACGCACCTCGTCTTCACAAAAAACAATTTTAGCCATGATGTTCCTCTTCCTATACATCCTCATTAGAAACTGGTAGCGTAAAATGGAAAACAGAGCCTTGATGTGGCATGCTTTCAGCCCAGATCCTCCCACCGTGCATCTGCACAATCTGACGCACGATTGGAAGCCCTAATCCTGTCCCCTTAATATAGCGTGGTGAGCCAGACTTATATGGCCAGGCATGCATCTCAAATACCTGGTCAAGCGCATGAGCGGGAATACCCACGCCACTGTCCTGCACACAAACCTGCACACAAACGCTTTCCACATAACTACTCAAAAGAATTTCACCACCCTCAGGCGAATACTTGATGGCGTTATTTAAAAGATTCGTGACGACCTGGCTCAAACGATCATAATCGCCCGCCAGAAGTGGAAGATGCTCATCGAGTTGGAGGCGAATCTGATGTTCTGGTACCGTAGGATGGATACGTTGCACTACAGCTATAATAATTTCGTTCAGGTCGATCTGCTCAAGATGTAGTTGCACCTGGCCCGATTTCATCTGATCAAGATCAAGCAACTGATTAATCATTCGACTCAAACGTCTGGCATCTACATTAATATCAGAGGCATATTCTTTTACCTCCTGGAAACTAAAATCTTCGTCACGCATCAATTCGCTAAAGCCCTGAATCGCTGTTAATGTCGTACGGAACTCGTGGTTGACGATTGAGACAAAATCGCTCTGCATTCGATTCAAGTATTCGCGCTGTTCATTTGCCATATGTAAGGCCCGTAAGGCCCGTGAGAGTTCTACTTCCGCCCATTTACGTTCGATCAATTCCTGTTCGCGCTCAACCTGTGTTGCCAGGAGACGAGCCAGCACAACCAGCAACTTCGCTTGCGTCAGGCTCATCTGGCACGGCTCTGGATCGACCGTAGAAAGTGCTCCAAAGAGTGCTCCATCGGATAGAACAATTGGTACGCCGATGTAGCATCCAGTATTGGGAAGTGCCGCCATAGTAGAAAGTGTCGCGATGGTGGGATCGCAGTACAAATTCTCCTTTACCAATGGCGTGGGCCCGTCTTCACCATCGATCAGTACTGGAAATTGGGGCGAGAGATGTGCAACGGTACCAACCTCCACATTACAGATATCCGACTCATTGTGAGCAGCAATTACTTCAAACTTTCCACTCTCCTGCCGAATAACTGAAAAAAAGCTGGAGCTTGTCGCCAATTGCTCTGTTACAACCTGGAGGATTGCTTCTCTTGCAGCTTGCAATGTGCTAAAGCCTCGTCTGGAGAGAGCAGACAGGCCATCAAGATAGGCAACTGCCTCTCTGTTTGTACTTGTACGTGTCATATTCTGCACCTTTACAGCGTATCGCTCCATTCTTAGTGTGCGTAAAGACCTTATAGTCAAACTCTGAGGCCATCCCTCTCCTTCTGGCAAAGGTCCAGTTATGCTCAGAGGACAAATTTCGTGTCGTTGTAGTTCTATGTCCAGTATAAAGAGGGTACCAACTCGACTGAAGTTCCAGGTGTGACATGGTAAAAAATGTGGACTACCTGGAAATATCCAGATAGCCCACATAAACCAGAATACCCACTACCCCTACTTCAAATCGGATAGACGTTTACCGGCCTCTTCGATTGTCATAGCAACATTAAAGATCGGTGAACCTGGCTGTTGCAAACGACCTCCATCATGGAGAAAGCCCGTATCCACTGCGGCAAAACCTATCTCTTCAATCAAACGCGCAACTTCATCCTTCGCCTCGGTATCATCACCAGCAATAAAGAGTGCCAGACGATCAGGGCCTGCCGGACGGCTTGCGGTCCGCAATGTCTCAAAATACATTGTGTTGAATGCCTTCACCAGGCGTGCGCCTGGCAACTGCCAGGATACCATTTCGCTCGACGTGCTCTCACCCAGATCGACCGGGCCATTGGGCCCATAAGCATTCATTGCATCGATCACAATCTTGTTTTCAAAGAGTTGGGCATCCGGCAAGGTATCACGTTTTACCCAGGGAATGGCAATGAGGATGATATCGCCAAAGCGGACAGCTTCCTCAGCGGTTACAGCCTTGATATGTGCTTCAGATGAAGTCACAAGCGATGAGAGCGATGCAGGGCCCTGTGAATTACTGATTGCAACGGAGTGCCCGGCCTGCGCGAAAAGTCCAGCAGCAGTTGCACCGATATGTCCAGCGCCAAGTATACCTATATTCATATTCCCTCTTTCTGTATTTTCACATATACAAAACCCCTCGAGGGTTTCGTAAATCTCAGCATGCACACTGAGATTTTATCACCAAAACGCTAATAATAGCATAACAGGCAATGCTTATTGCCAACCAAAATTATCCCTAAAGCAAATGGATCCTCTATAAAAATGGATCTTCCCTCTGGCACATTTAGACATCTACATATCCATTACGCCAGCGCTCAATCGCAATCTTGATTGTACGAATATATTGCCCTTCATCATTAGCATCACTAGAAGGTGCATAAATTGGAATGATCTTTTCTACCGTTGTGAGGTGCCATTGTCCAACATACTTCTCTGAAATCAGCTTATACCAATCTGCAAAACCCGCTTCCCAGGTCTTATACGCACGATATCCCTTATATTGTGCCTCACCTGAGACCGCACGAATATTCCCCAGGGCATGCGTAACAGTGGCCACTCCTTTTGTACCGAAATTGCTCTCTTCCAGGAAAAACGCCAGGGCATATGCTGGATTAATGCCCACCTTTACCCCATCATCATAGAGGGCTTGCCCTTTTCTACTGGCTGGTGAATTGTAATACTCAAGAACACTATTAATAAATTGCGCATTGATTGTCGGTTTGCCTACTACCTGATAGACCTTCAAAGGTGTAAGGGTGGGAACAGGTGTGTTGACGAGAGGAAGAGTGGTGAGCCGATTAAAAGAACCCAAAAAAGAGAAGAGTGTGCTGCCGAGGACAAGTGCTCCGCATATAGTAATCATAGCAAGTGTAAGACCAGTAAACAATAATATGATAGGTAAGCGCCGCCTGGGACGTTTTGGCAGTCTGGGATAGGAATTTGGTACAGGTCGATAAGGTAATATAGGAGGTCGCGGTTGTGGATAATACGAATTCGACATTGCTACCCTTTCTATTCTTATACTATGTCTACTAGTACGAACGAAGGTGCATTGTGTTTCATCGGTTCCACCGATAGCTCGAAATAAAGTAAAAAGGTAGGACCATATTTATAGCGGCTATAAATATGGTCCTACCTTTTTACTTTATTTCGAGCTTCTCATTCTCCCCACCGGGATTTTTACCGCCCGTTGCCAGATTCTTGACCGCTGTATAGAGGGCACCAACCTTACCGCCAGGAGCATCCCAATACTCAGCACTGGTAACTCTTACCTTCAAAAGTGCCACATTGGGATCGTCCTGTCCATTTGGAAACCATGCTTTGACAAAGGGATTCCAGAGCTCTTTAATTTTCTCTTTGTCGCGCACCAGTTGCCCGGTCCCTACGACGGAAACGAATAGATTATCGTCGGGTTTGCTATAGCTGAGGTTGACCTGCCTGTGCTGCTGCACGTCATCAACTTTAGCGGAGTCGGCATACGTAAAGAACCAGAGATCACCATCGAATTCCATCTCTTGCGTTGCCATCGGGCGACTACGTAGCGTTCCGTCTTCTTCCGCCGTTGTGAGCATAGCTATGCGTATGCCTTTAATCTTTTCCGCAAGGCGTTTTGTATCCTTGGTGGCTGTATCGTTATAACTCATATTTTCTCCTTTTTACGTGTTTGATGATATGATTGACCCTATTGGTGGGTTTGTGCGGCGGGCTTGTGAACTGCACCCCTACACCATTGGGTTTGTGCAGCAGGTTTGTGAACCGTGCCCCTACACCACATTATCTATTGCCTTTCAGGTACACGCAAAAAGGAGGTTAAACGATACAGGCCAGGGGGATCTTTCTGTTTATTGCTGCCAGATAGCCAGCGAATTTTCGCGTCGTTCGCTCAATGTAGCTAGCTCTACGCGAGCCGGGGACCAGGCTAGCAGAAGTTGGCCGGGCAGGACCATGGAGGGGTCTGGCTCGTCAGAGAAGCCAAATAACAGGCGCTTCTCACTTGAAGTCATCCCTATACGGCGCTCAGTCGATATACTGAGCATACGGGGCATAACCGGCAACTTCTCCCACTGAAACGTTTGCATTCTCGTATGAACGTTCCAGCCGACGATGCGGTTATCGCGAAAGGCCACTACAAGCAATGAGCCATCAGGAGACCATGCCAGACTGGTCACTTTCTGTCCCGAAGGCGCTATCCTCCAGGCTGGCGTCTGCTGCGCTATATTCCAACATAATACAGCTCCATTACTTGCACCAAGCGCTAATAAGGTGCCATCTGGCGACCAGCGCAACGTTCCAGCACTGCCACAGCGTAGAGTCTCCGTAGAAAGCAGTTGTGGCATCGGTGAACGCAGCTTACTTAAAGCGCTGGCAGGCAGCGTATAGATACGCACTTGATCCTCTACCCATAAGGCCAGTTGTTCCCTGACGGACCAATCTAGCCCTTCCAGGACACGCTGGTTAGACTTTACCACCAGGGGCAATGCATCTTGCGTGTTGGTATCCCAGAAATGTATTTCACCCTGCACACTGGTTGCCAGCTCACGCCCCCCTGGAGACCAGCAGAGGCAAGTTGCCTGGGGGGCTCGCGCTACATGCACTTCCTGCATATACCCGTCGCTGGCAATGATAAGGGGCGCATAACTATAGCATGCACAGGCCAGCAGGTTTCCATCTGGCGACCAGCTCAACATTCTGGGACGAGCTGGAAGATCGTGACGCACAACGGTAGAGAGAGGCAATCGCGTCAGCACGATTTCTCCCTTGTTAAACTGCGCAACATCCCCTCTGAGTGGTCTCACAGGTAGAGGGTCATCGAGGATCTGCTCGTTGTCATTTTCAAGTGGATCAATCATAATCACGATAGCAGGTTCGGCAGGTTTGAGCGGTGGAACAGGCATCTGGTTGTTGGACGATGGAGTAAGAATTGTGGTTTTCGTCTGTGCCAGGTCGAAGCGTTCAGTAGGAGCGATGGCACTATGTTTCATCACATCCATCAGCACACGCTGCAACTCTTGCGCAAATTTCAGGATAGTAGGGAAGCGACGGCCTGGATTTTTCTCCAGTGCCCGCAGAATGACAGCATCGATATCTGACGAATTGATCCGCCCAGGATTGAGTTGACTGGGGACAATTGGCAGATCGTGCAGATGAGCATGCGCATACTCTTCATTCGTTCCGGCCTGGATCGGCAGTTTTCCAGTGAGCAGGTGACAGGCCATGACCGCCAATGCGTACTGATCGGAGGCACAGTTCACTTTCCCGGCGATCTGTTCGGGTGCCATATAAGCAAAAGTGCCAAGGATGTCGCTGGCCATGACAGAGGATGAATCGTGCCAGCGCGAAATGCCAAAATCGCATAGATAGAGGTGGGCAATACGCCGCGCACTTTGCACCGAGCGTACCAGGAAATTGCCAGGTTTTACGTCCTGGTGCACAATCTGTGGAGTACGTGTATGGAGATACAAAAGACTTTCGGCTGCTTGTAAAACGATATCGGCTGTTTGTGGAAATGACCAGCGCTCCCAGGGTGGCCCTAAAATGATGAGGTCAGCGAGTGAACCTTCAGGGACATATGGAGAGACGAGGAATGGTCGTGGGCGGTCCTCGTACGCAAACTCGCCATAATCAATAATAGGGAGGATATAGGGATGTTGGAGGCTGCGTGCAATCTCTATCTCACGCCAGAAGCGTTCATAACTTTTGCGGTTGCGCCGGTCATCTTCGTTAACGACCTTCATGATTTTGAGCACAACACGCTTCTGTGAGTAGGTATCAAGAGCCAACCATAGCTCACTCATCCCTCCATTTTTCATCGCCTTCTGCATTTGATACCGTTCGTTTGCCATATGTATTCCCCTAGCACCATATCGAAAAACGACGCGACACCAATGGTATTACCTATGCCTCTCATGGTCTCGCGTCACTTAGAACGGACTTTGCCCACGCATCGGCTGATTGTCTTTTGCTGCTTGCTTCAACTGGGCACTGAGTGCATTACGCTCTTTTATAGCCTGATCCAGAGTAGAGCGAAGAGCATTTTTCTCTTTCGTCGCCTGCTCCATGCTGGCACGCAATGCATCTCTTTCACGTTTGATATCATCTAGCTCATCACCACGAAACCCATGTTCACGACTCATCTTCTCCAACTCGTCCTCTGCGGCGAGGGCACGATTCTGTTCATTGATGATACGTAGAGTCAGAGCGGCGGTCTCTTTCTGATGGGCATCTTTTTCGTTCTCCAGGTCTTCCTGTAGTTTTGTCACCAGGGGCGCATAACGCCAACCCAGCAAGACACTCGTCAGTTCATGAAGTGGGCTATCTTCTTTACTGGCATCACGTAATTCTCGCAACTTGCGCGCATTCCAATGACCGCCAGCGAGCAAACCACCAAGAGCCCGTAAGGAGATCGCAAACTGATCTGGAGAGAGCACCCCTGTCCGAGTGGAGGAGATGCCTCCATACGTGCTCAAATTTTGCGCAAACTCCACGACGACATCGGGCGCAATCATCATACCCAGGATCGCAGCCAGTTCGGCACGCAGATCGATGGAGGTCGCGGGATCGTTGAACACTTCTAAAAGCGCTTTTTGCGTCTCAGCCCCCAATAATGGCAGCACATAGGTCAACTGTTTGCGATGCTGTGGATGATCATCCAGGCTCTGCACCAGGTGGTCGAAGATGGCATGCTCACCCAGTAATAGCAATAAAGCAATGATGCGCAGATTCGTTTCTTCCACCCCATGCGTCTGTACATAATCAATCAGTTCGGGGATCATAATGCGGTCGGCGTAGGACTGCTGCGACTCGTCTTGAATGCGATCCAGCAACAAAGAGATGGCCATAGAGATATCTTCTGCCCGATGACTGACGAGCAGCGCAACCAGTTCATCTTGGATCACCTCGGTCGGCATACTGTGGAAGACCTCCAACGCTGCTGCACGTCGGGCAGGATTACTTTTATCGCTGTGTGCATTCCAGATGAAGGGGAGAGCGGGAACACCGATATCACGCATGATCAACTTTGCAGATCTGGCGACCGCAGAATTTTGATGAACGATCATTTCCCCCACTCGTGGCACTACCGGAGCACCAATTTTGATCAGCGCGACCTCGGCACCACGTCTGCGCTCATCGATGGCAAGTGACTGTAAAAGCGCATTCAATATTTCATCACGCAGTTCATGTCTATACGAAAGCCCCACAAATGCCTCAGAAACATCTTCGATCAGGTACGCATCTTCCAGGCCCTCTAGCAGAGGTGGAATGCTAACATCGGCCAATTCATTTGTGAGCACGCTGAGAAGCAGATTGCGCGCCTGTTCAGGTGGGCGTGGATTGAAAAGAGAGATGATCTCATGCAGGACAACTGGTGCCTCTTCGCTCTGACGGACTAATGCCACAAGAATCCTCTGTGCACGCTCACGGGCGGCACTGCGTTGATCATCCAGACCCGATATAAGTGGACGCAGAATGATTGAGCCAAACTGCGGCAAAATAGCTGCGGCTGCATCACCCCGTTCATGCTCGCCTAACAACTCAACCAGGGGTGTAATCGCCTCAGAATATTGCAAAATGATGGTTGTGATCACTCTACGCAAAGGCGTCTGGCTCAGTCCTTCTAATAATGCAGGTACCACAATCGGACCAGGCATATCATTCAGCACTTGCTGCGCATAATCACGAATGAGTTCGTTTCTATCCAACAAATGCCTGACGAGCACCTGCGCAGAGTCTGCACCTTGCGTCTTGAAAAGCATCAGTATCTGTTGCGCCAACAGTTCACTGGCATGCTCCAATAGCTGGACCAACTGCTCGGCAGGAAACGGCTTCATACCAAGTAAAGCACGACGGATACGCTGTGTTACTGCCACCTCATGTGGTGCGTCGAGTGCGGCCATCAGATGGCTAAACGCAACCTCGCCAAGCTGGCTCAAGGCATTAACAGCCTCTTCACATAACAACGGATTCGTATTTGAAAGCATAGTGAGAAGCGGAGGCACGACACCTGGCTCTTCGGGAAACTGGGCCAGCGCCTGTATAGTTGCGATTGCCAGCAAGGGTTCCAGGCGTGGTGTCTGCACCAGGGTAATCAGGGCTGAAATTGAACGTGTATCATGGATTTTTTCCAGCATCTGCACCAGCAGACGGGTGCGTTCAGGCACGATATCCAGAAGAACTTCAAGGAGCGGCTCAACGACTGCGTTTCCAATGTTGATCAAAATCTGTGCCGCACGCTCGGCAACAATCGAACTCTCATCAGTGAGAACAAGGTCGAGCAAGCCAGGGATGCTCTCTGGCGCATAAAAGCGCAACACATCCGCCATTGGCTGTTGTACAGAGGGAGATGGATCGTGGACGAGATGCAATAGTCGAGGTAATGCACGAGCGTCGTGGACCGTCTTAAAGACCTCCACAACACGTGTACGTACCAGTTCCGACTGCTGATCCAATAATCCAAGCAAAAATGGTGTGGCGGGTGTGCCAATCTCCTGTAATGTACGCGTCACATTACGCGCCGCAACCTCATTTTGTGATGGCAGATAGCGCAGCAATGCCTCAACCACTTTCTCCGCACGGATATTTTGCGTTCCGTTAGTACTCGCCCCGCGACATTGCCGTATGAGAATTTGCATCGCCTGCTGCTGCACATCTGGCTCAGACTGGTAATTAGAGGTGAGCACGGGGACCAGCGTATCAAGAATGCGCTGGTATTGCATAGGAGTGACCTTGCGCAACAGCGCCTGTTCGTCGAGGAAGCGGCCTAGAGTAGTCAATGCGGCCCGATGAATACGCATTCTAAAGGGGCTTGCGCTGCGATTCTCTAACTCACGCAGCACACTGACGAGTGTTTGTTCAGGACCCAGACGGATCAACGCATTGGTGGCTCGCTCGACAATAAAAGCCTCAGTATCACTGAGACGGCCTATCAATGGCTCTACAGCCCGTATGTCACTTGTACCACCCAGAATATTAATAGCGGCGGCACGCAGGCGTATGCTCCTTTCAGGAGCAGGCTGACACAATCCAACGGCACGATCAACAACTGTGCCCCCAAAGCGAGCCAGCATACGCACCAGACGCTTCACCTGTGCTTCGTAAGCGACATTGTCCACGGCATCTTGCAGTTGTGTAAAGAGGAGTTCGGGGACGATATTCTGATCTAACAGGGTTAACAATTCATCAACCCCATCAACCATGATCAGAGGCAGAAGTGAACGATACACCTCTTGCCCACCTTCCTCGGCGCAGCGCGTAAAAATGCGAGCCAGCTCTTCGCGGGCTGCACGATTGCGTACAGCGATAGAAAGTGCCTCCTCTACGCTAGAAGGCAACAGAACTGTACGCTGCACCTCCGCCTGGGGAGGCGTCCACAAGACGCCAACACAGACCAGGGCAAGCGCCAGGGCTTGCAGAACATAGGCAGGATTGGTGCTTCCCAGCGTGCCAAAACGTTCGGCCAGGGGCAGGGGATTATCCAATAAACCAGCCCAGATCGCCACCGGCTCGCTCCAACGTCCAACATTCTCCAACAACTCTTCGCGTATGATCTGTGCCGAAGCACGCTTTTTATTCACCGCAAAGAAATATTCAGCAACAAAGTATTCAGCAATTAACTCGTGACGGAAACTTACGACGCCGCTCGGACTGACCTCAATCAGCGCCGCACTCAGTGAGAATTGTAAGAGGAGTGCCAGATCATCATATGGCTCTGAAGGCTGTTCCGCCTCACCTTCAGCCGAGGCAAACGGACCCTGTGCCTGATGCTCATCAAGCCAGAACTGCAATTCGTCGGCCAGTTCAACAAAACCGGGTCCACCGCGCACCTCTTTCCCAATTACCTCGGCTGGCACAGAGACGCGTAGCTGAATAGCATTGCGATCATTGGCCCATCGTGCGGCACATGCGACCTCGCTCAAAAAACGAATGATCTCTTGCTCCTGAGGTGCTCCACGATTCCATTTAGCCTGCTGCTGCTCATACTCGATTAACTGCTTCACAGACTCGCGTAAAAGACGGCCACGTGTATCGATCTGCTTGCCGCGTTCAACACCGATCTTGTCAATGATGCCCATCAACGTGAAGAGCATCATGGGATTGGTACAGTGATAACGCAAGCGACTACGATCAATCACCTGCATAATCTGTCCCGCCGTATGCCGCCATTGCTTGCCTTGCGAGGTAACATAAGTCTCCACAAAATCGTAGACCTGCTCAGGCTGCAAAGGATAAATTACGACACGTTCAGCCTGCCCTTCGTCGACAAGTTGTACAAACTCGCGCTGCTCACGGTAATCAACCTCGCGGCAGGTCATAACGAGACGATTCTCTGTTGTACGCATCAGGCCCACCAGTTCCTGGCTAACCTGGGAAAGATAGTTGCTATCTACCTCATTGAGGCCATCGCATAACAACAAAAGCCGTCCCTGTTGAGCCAGATTATATACATAAGGGCGCAGAGAACGCATACCAGGCAGGTCGCTTTCATACAGAAAATCGAGAATCGTCGCCTGGGCTTCTTCGGGTACATCATCTGATGGTGAAGATTGTACTTTCTTCAGATACAGGCTGTAGTTCTTCATTGGCACATAGACAGGAATTCGTTTGCGCCTGAGAGCAAGATCAAATGGCTGTTGTGAGGCACTATATTGATAGACACGCAAAGCCGTCGTTTTTCCGGCACCTGGCACTCCCAGAATCAATTGATGCGCCTCTTGCTGCTGCACCAGATCGAGGATCGAGACATGCTCCTCTTGAATCGCTACAGTGGGGGCATCTGTTCCTTGCCCATACTCATCGAGCGCCCTGCGGATATTCGTCAAAGCAGTCAATGGTGTGTAAAGGTCATGATATTGCTGTTGAGCTTTATGAACACTACGTAAATAGATAATGAGTCCAGCGGGCCGAATAAGAAAAAATGTGAGGAGTGAAAAAATTAGCAACGCAATGATGATGATAAGCAAGACAATGGGAAGAGATGCCAATAAAGGAGAGAGATGCTCCAGAAGAGCGCCCGGCACATGAAATGGATTGAAAAGGGAAATACCAAGCAGGACACACACAGCAAGAATAAAAGTTATCCCGCCTCCAATGAAAAAACTGGTCCATACGCGATGCGGTTGTCGTATATTCTCTCTCTGTACCTCTGTATGAGTGACAAATCCCTGCTCCTGTAGCATTGTAATCTCCCGATATCTTTCCTCAAATGGTAATAGTGGAGACAGTATAGACTATTTTTCCAGACGTGAGCAAATAATAGCAATTACCGATGGATGCCACCGAAACCGCGCTCCTCTCCTACCTTAGTAGACGTTGCTATACCCGAAAGTATCAAAATCCAGGCAGCATATATTTCGCCTCACCACTATACACAAAAGTACCAATACTGTACACGAAGCAGGACTATTTCCTCTCTTCTCTTCTAAAATAGAAAAGTACACTTCTATTGAATTATCCGTTTCTAAGATTCTATAGCTCGACAACCAAAAAGAGATGCTTTATTATTACAGCTAAATATTTCTATATTACGGTATACTACTTTCTGTAGTACCAAAACAAAATTCTTGAGCTTAGCGTTACAACTCTTGTGTATAGTGCGTTCAAAAAAGCGAACCTATTATTCTGTACTCTTTATAATAAAGTGTAAACTATTTTTTCTTTGAAAGGGGTCACTTGCTATGGAACCAGCCAACCCCTGGTCATCGGAAAGGCTGCACACTAAAATGGAACAGGATGGAACCCAGAAGCTGTCTATTATTGGGCACTCACTCAATAGCAAAAATATATACAAGAATTTTCTTGCGGCATTGGATACCGTCAAACTAGCAAACATCAGGATCGAAGTCGTTACTATGGACAGAACGAATGATTCCCAGGCACAAGAAATCACCGAAGATAAACGTACCAATATCGATATCGAACGAGCGGGGGGAACTGACAGGCAAAGAACACCTGATAAAGATGTAGGAGACTCAGAAAGGCTTGAGCCACGACTGGTGGACACTTCTACCACCAGCGCACCATCTATTATTCAGGATACACCTGCCACCAACATAAATGGGGATAAGAACAGTGATCCAGATGTCAATGGAACAGAAGATAGGGAGCCATTATCCGCTAAGAGCGAAACACCTGTAGATGAGCCACACAAGACCCCTATACCAGAAACACCCATTCCAGAGGAGCTCACGCAAACCCTCGACAATTCTGTAGAGAGTATTCCTATTGATATGCATCCTACAGGAAAGCTTGTTGTCACAACGGCCCCTTCTCCACATCTACCACTTGTATCTTCCTTTAACCCTGCATCATCTAGAATGAAAAGAGGAACGGCAGCACTCCTCATCGCGTTTCTGGCGATTATTGTATTGCAAGGACTGACTATTGGCCCCACACAGTTTCTTGGCACACAAGGATGGGCCTCTGTGCTCGGCAATCCGGGCACGCAAGGGAATTCCAATCTCCTTACCAATCTCAAAAAACAGATGACACATGCAGTAAAACCAGGATCTACGGCAACAGTAGAAGTACAGATGACACCTGAACAATATATTGATCTGATTGTAAATAAGATGACGTTGGATCAAAAGTTGGGACAGATGATGATTGTGCAATTCACGGGCGCAACATACTCTCTCCCCATCAGTACCATGATTAGCCAATATAATGTTGGTGCCGTTCTTGTCTTTACCGCAAATGGCAATGTAGTGGACAAAGGTCAATTAACGAGTCTGATTCAACAAATGAAAAGTGGGAGTTCGACTATCCCGCTGGCAGTTGCCATTGACCAGGAAGGTGGCCCTGTCGACCGTCTGATCGATTTAGATGGTCCACGCCCGTCTGCCGCTACCCTCGGAGCAACGAATGATCCCAAACAGGCCCGACAGGCTGGTATGCAAGACGCCAAAGATCTAACATCATACGGATTTAATCTTAACCTTGCACCAGTTGTCGATGTGACGAATATCTATAACTCGCAGATGGATGGGCGCACATTTGGCAATACACCTGCACAAGTGACAAAGATGGCCGGTGCTTACCTGCAAGGGCTACAAAAAAGCGGGAAGGTCGTAGGGACCCTCAAACACTTTCCTGGCCTGGGTGATGTGAGTACAGATCCACATCTCGGCATTCCACAGTTAACACGCTCTAAAAGCAATCTAGAAGCGATTGATTGGGCACCTTATCGTGCATTAATTAAAAGCGGAAACGTCCACGCGATTATGGTGACACATGAGATCGTGGCGGCGCTCGACGCCACAGAGCCATCTTCATTGTCGCCAAAGATCATCCAGAACATTTTGCGTAAAGAACTGGGTTTTCAGGGTGTTATCATGACAGATAGCCTGACAATGGATGCCCTGACGGCCTACGCGACGATGTCACAGGCAGCGGTCCTATCCATTGAAGCTGGCTCTGACCTGTTGATGGGAGCCTCCAGTCCCGATGATGTGGCCTCTATGTTTCAGAGCATCAAACAGGCTATGAGTACTGGAGCAATAACACAACAACGTATCAATGAATCGGTTCACCGCATTCTGATGATGAAATATGCAATGGGACTACTGCCCATTCCAAAGAATTAAAGGGGAGCTACTGCAAATGATTGCATCCAGTACCAGCAAAACCGAAGCAAAAAGAAACTGGCGTACTCCAGAAAACGCGGTCATCGGGATGGTTATTGTAGAAACCCTTCTCGTCACGATGGCGTTGATTCCGGCCCAATTATGGACGCGCCTGCTCCCTCATTCTACCGGTGCGGCGCTTAATGGCCCTTTCCCATCAGTGATTGCGCCACTCATCACCGCACTGATTTATCTCCTGCCAACATTTATTGGATTGTTATGTCGTACCTGGCAACGTGCGCTGCTCTATGCAACCCTTCCAGCGTGGCTCGGCCTGGGCGCGTTTGTCATCGCGGCAACCTTTAAAGTTGGCGTCTTCTATCTCGTTGCGTCCGATCATGTCACTGCAAACGTCAGTGTCCTTGAATTATTCGCAGCTCTGGGAGGGATTGGCTGGCTTATACGGTATATATTAAAACTACGATAAAATAACATTATGCAAAAAATAAAATTACGCCCTGCGCGGTTGATACGCGTACCGACTGATCAGTTAGCGGGTTTTGCTCTGACGACGGCAACAAACAAAGGTGGGCGCATTATGGGAAGCGAGGATGGATTGAATATTCGACACAATGAAGCACAAAGCCTGTCAACAGACTCCGCAGCACTATCATCAGGCACGCTGGAGAATGCTCTTCCAGTAGAAATACCACATGGGGAATCTGAAGCCAGACGCCTTCTGCAGCGTACTCCTGGCAATTATTTGCTGAACCAGATCTATGGCTTCTGGTTCCTGATATCACTCTTTTTGCTGACGATTATCATTACACGCAAGGTTCCAACTGAGGAGTATGGCATCTATGCTATCACTCAGACTGCGTATAATACGATCCTCTATATCTTTGCCTTTGGTATGGAGGATGCCACCACGACCTACGTCCCGCGTATCTTCGCCGAATATGGCGCTGCTTCGGCTGCATCACTGGTCAGACGCCTGTTACTACTACGTACGATTGTCGTGGTTCTTGTAGCAAGTGTCCTGCTTTTTGGCATGCCTGGCATCGCCGCGGCGATTGCCGCTATTCCTATTTCGGGAGCAAGTGGTGTTGCAGCGGGTCTGCGCGATCCTGTACTCCTATCGCATATCACGCCCGTTGCCCTCTATGTCCTGGGCAGCAGCATCGCCAGTTTGCTCCAGGCCGTCTGTGCTGGACTCATGCGCATCCGCATCGTTTTCGTGATTGGCAGCCTGACCCAGGTCGCGGTACTGGGGATAAGCTTCATCGTATTACAATTGGGCTGGGGCATCAATAGTGTTTTATGGACGCTGGCGATCTGCTCTCTCCTGAATGCTGCCGCCTTCATTCTCTGGCAGGCAAAGTTTATTTTCACACCGGGCGCGACTTACACCCAACCGCTCATGCCACTGATCCGCTTGAGCCTCTCTGCCTGGCAGACCAACCTGATTCAAGGTGCATTGCTGAAACAGATCTCGGTCATTCTACTCGGCGTCTTTGCCCTCACAGCAGTCATAGGCCGCATCAATACCGGCTATTTCAACCTTTCATTCCAACTCGCTGATGGTGCTAACCTCTTGCTCGTGACCGGCTTTGGTGGTGTCGCCAGTGCGGCACTGGCTGCGGCATTTGTGGGCAGCAATCACGAACGGCTCTCGCGCTCCTGGCAGGCATTGGTAAAAATCGAGACGCTGCTGGCCGCTCCTGGCCTTATCTTCTGCCTCTTCAACGCCTCAAACATTGTGCAGGCTCTTTATGGCAACCGCTATCTGACTGTGGGACCACTCTTCGCCATCTTCCTCTTTTTCAACATCTTCGCGCGTATTCTCGGTACGACAATCAACCAGTACGCCCTCTACGTCACCGGGAAAGCACGCCTGGTTGTCTTAAGTGAATGGGCTGGACTGGTAGGCGTTGTCATCATTGGCATCCTGTTCATTCCCAGGTATGGAGCGGCTGGCGCATTGATCGCTGACGGCATCTCGCGCATTATCACTGGAGTGCTGATGTTAGCCTTTCTGTGGAATGCTCTTCCCCATAAATATCCACTGGGATTTACGTTGCGTTTCCTGTTGGCAATTACTATTGCTGCTCTCCCAGGTATTTTATGGCATCCGACCAGCCGCATCTTGCTAGGGCTCTCTGGTGGCCTCTTCTTAGTACTCTGCGCAGGCTTGCTGCTCCTTATCAAACCTTTGACTGAAGAGGATATGACGATGCTGGGAGGGTTAAATCCCAGGCTGATGCACTATCTGCACTGGTTTGCACGCCGTCAACCAGCAAAGCAGAAAGGTTAAAGGATGGCAGGCAATGGCGGCTCTGTTTTCTAGAGTCGCCGTTGCGCTTCCTCCATCTCTGGAAGAGGCCATGCAGGTATCTCAACGTGGAAAGTGGAACCCTCTCCCAGGTTGCTCTCCACCCAGACATTGCCATTATGCATTTCGACGATCTGGCGCACGATCGGTAAGCCCAGCCCAGTGCCGCCAATGTAACGCGTCGCATTGGACTCCACACGTGTATAGCGTTCAAAAATCTGCTCTATTTTTTCCTCTGGAATACCAATACCATGATCCTGTACACAAAAATGGACAGTGCCATTTTCCCATTTGCTCCTGACGAGAATAGTGCCCCCTTCAGGCGAATACTTGATAGCATTGGTTATAAGATTGGTAAAGACCTGTGTGAGTTTATCGCCATCAGCCTGGATAATGGGAATACGTTCATCCAGTTCGAGCTGAATCTGGCCCCGCTGCGATCCTATAAAAGTACGCTCAACAATCCCTCGCACAAACTCGTTTATTGCTAACGGCTCCCAATTCATCTCCACACGACCCGATTTCATACGCTCCATATCGAGAAGATCATTGATCAAGCGCGTGAGCCTGATCGCATCGTTGTGAATATCATCTGCATATTCTTGTGCATCTTCACCATCCAGATTGCCTTCTCGGATCATCTCACTAAAACCTAGAATGCCGGTCAGTGCCGTTCTAAATTCATGTCCAACCACCGAGAGAAAATCGCTCTGAATACGATTCTGCTGCGCCAGTTTTTCGTTTTGTACGGCCAGCCACATATACATTTTATTTATTTCATGCAACAAAGCATAGAGCACAAAGATGGCCGTCATTAATCCATCAATGCGCGATACATACCATCCGATGCTATAGCGGCCACTGCCATATAGGCTTAACGAAACATTTATAAAAGAGGCTAATATACTGACACGCAGCCAGAGATGAAGAACGCTGTGGCTGCGCAAAAGAAAAAATGCACTGACGCACATTACACTATTCGCGCCAAAGACGATGATACTTACAAAGGGAAGAAATACAGGGGGAGGATTTCTATTCAATATGTCTGGTAAAAGATGATAAGGATCAATAGCCACAACAGAGAAGATAAGGACGAGTAAGAAAATTGCAAGCACGAGAAAGAGAAAAACCCGTTTCGTCATCTGCTGCGAAAGTTGCACCTTCGTATAACGCTTCTCAATTAACACATAGACGAAGATACCACACGAATACCCAACCTGCCAGAATATCCAGAGCCAGCTTGGAGCATAGAGTCCTGCATTGAACAAGCCATAAGGCGAGAAAGCCTTGGGGAGGGTTAACAAGTAGGAAATATTAATCAAGCAGACATACAGATAGATGCCTCCCAGCACTGCTAATGAGGGAAGACGAGTACTGAGAAACTGGCCCAAAAGGAGGTCAGCAGTCAGCAGGGCGGCAAAGATAGTCAAGACGGTAAAGATTACCGCAAAAGCTGGCTGCGTGGGGCCGCTTATCGCTGCATAGCGATAAGCCACCAGACACGCAAGTATCAACACAATACTTATAAACAAAGCAATACGACGATGCAGTGATGTTGTTTTTGTACTATTCAGGCCAGGTATTTCCTGACGAGGAGGTGCTAATTTTTTCTTGCTACTCTTACGGGAAATGTCTGATTTCAGTTGTGTGATAGACATGCAATCACTCTGCTCCAGTTATTACTCTCCATAATCGTACACATCTTTTTTCTTTTGTTTATCATGCTGTTGTTTCCATAATGACGATATATCCAACGCTTTGATGGAGGGCCAGGGAAAGCCGAAGCTGTGTTGAGAAGCAGCTTCCGAGGCATGAGTATTCCACAAAAAGTTGCTCTGGAACGACTTTCCTACGCGATCCGTAGATGAATAAACGTGCTTATTGAGCTGCAATTCCGTTAATGCAGCATATTTGGTATTCTCATACTGATTGTACACCTGCTTTTCAGGCGATGAAGCAGTAGTGTATCCGTTGATTATTCGTGGGGCGGCAAAAGCATGCTGAGTTAAGCAGCTAAAACATATCCCCAGAAATAACCCACATAGTAATACATAGATAGTGCGACGCATAACGCCTCCCGGCAGGAGAAAAAGACCACAAAAATGTATCGTGTAGAAACTACTACCATTACTTTCACAATAGCACGGCCAAGAAACGAAGTATATCGATGAGGAGGATACAAAAAAACTTGTTGATGTTCTGTTCATTCTCAATAAAATATGGCCTCCCAACAGGTATCTACCTGTATGGAAGACCATAATTCATACAAACGTCGCACATGCTCTCGCAAGCAGACCAATTTACTTTACAGAACCTTCGTAGATGCCCATGATCGTGCCAAGGAACTTCACGGCATCTTCTTTTTTGCGTTGGAACGAGTTACGGCCAATGATCGAACCGAAGCCGCCGCCATCACGAATAGCACGCGCTTCATTAAAGACCTGATCATCACCTGCGGTTGCTCCACCAGAGAAGATCACAATGCGGCGACCATTAAAAGAGCTTTGAATAACGTTCTGCACGCGCTCTGCCAGTGACGAGACAGGAATCTCATACTTCTGATAGACCTTCTGGGCCTCGGGCATCTCCACGCGGGCACTGGGCAGCTTCACTTTGATGATATCTGCACCCAACTGGGCCGCAATCTGCGCAGCGTAGGTCACGACATCAATGGCTGTCTCGCCCTCTTTGCTGATGCCATTGCCACGGGGGTATGACCATACAACTACGGCAAGGCCAGCAGCCTTCGCCTCAGCGGCCATATCACGCAACTGCTCGTACATCTGGTTGCGCTCGGCTGATCCGGGATAAATAGTGAAACCAACCGCAACACAACCAAGGCGCAAGGCGTCTTCCACGCCTGAAGTAATAGCAGAGATAGGATCTTTCTCATCGAGAAGGGTATCGTGGTTATTACACTTAAGAATAAGTGGAATGTCACCAACAAAATCGTCGACTGCGGCCTCCATAGAACCAAGCGGAGCTGCATAGGCGTTACAACCGGACTCAATCGCCAATTGGAAATGATATCTGGGGTCATAGCCAGCCGGATTGGGGGCAAAACTGCGTGCAGGCCCATGCTCAAAGCCCTGGTCTACAGGCAGGATAACCAGTTTGCCTGTTCCACCCAGACGGCCATGATTCAGTAAACGGGCAAGATTAGTACGCACACCAGGATTTTCACTGGAGTACCAGCTTAAAATTTCGCGAACGCGATCGTTCATCGTATGTATTTCCTTTCGAGTCTATTTCAAGGTTTGTCCTTAAAAGGTTTGTATAGAGTAATCGATGCTGATGGCTGTATTGTACCACGAGTTGGCCCTGGTGAAAATATTCCTCCAGTTTGTCATCATACACAGTTTATTTCAACTAGAACCCTTTGCAAAGCGTTGCAATAGAATGGTCTTGTCTGCGCAGATGTTGCGGAGAAATATAAACATTGTTACCACGTTGCGATTGATACGTTTCTATACCAAGGTGGTAAGAATTATATTCCTTTATAATACTGTTAATGATAGGAAATACATCAATAACCCGGCTATATGTAAGGATTCATCTACGGGTAAGTACGACAAGGAGATTATGTCATGGCTGGTAATGGCTTCGATTCCATCGCACAGGCAATAATACAGCAAAAACTCACGATGGATAAGCTAGAAGAAGAAAACCGTGAGTTACGTCGTCAGCTCACAGATTTGAGGGCAGGACACGGTATTTTTATCGAAATCGCTGGTGAGCGCTTTCCATTGCGAGGAGAAATACCTGTTCCACAAACATTTACTCAAAATGCGCAACAACAAGACTTTTCACCGCCTGTAACCGCTCCACAAGAAGCTCTTATATCCGCTACAAGCGACTATATGGAAATACCGGAACCAACCCCCTCTCAGGTAGAACTCGCTCCTACTATGGAACTACGTCAGTTAGAAGATGCCACAGTAGAAAAAGAAGAGCAGCCAAAGGCTCCGACATTCCTGGAAGAGATTATGATCGACGAATTCGCCGCCAGTTCAACATCTTCGATGGCTGTCTGGAAAGGGCCAGACCAGAAGCAGCAACAGGAGCAGATTGATGAAGACCAGAAGGCTGCCTTACGTCGCGAATTAATGGGAAGTTTCCTGCTCGAGTAAAAAACGCCAGGAGCGGCTCCTGGCGTTCCTCCCGATCTATTACATCAGCGTTGTATACACGACAAGGCGCAATGTCGTCTGATGTTGAGTGGGAATCCAATCACCAGCACAGGTAATTAAATTCAAATACTTCCCTCCAGAATTCCCAAATATCTCTTGCAATGGAGCCTGGTTAGGGGCATACGATGCTACCTGCGTTACACGGAAACGCAATGGCGCACTCTTTCCAGCCATCACAGTTACAATATTGCCCGCCTGCATATTTCGTAAGTTCCAGAATACCGCAGGGGCTCCTCCCGGACGATCAAGATGTCCGGCAATTACTGCGCTGCCACTTTGACCGGGATGGGGTCCAAGATGATACCAGCCCACACCTCCCCATGGATTCTGTGTCGGTGTGGCAAGATCTCCATTAGACAATACTCCGATATTCTCCACAGGCGCATCGACCCCAATACTGGGAATAAGCAGGCGGCTTGGACTACTTACAGCAGGCGTCGGCGTTACCGCAGGAACAGCAGGGGTTGTGGCAAATGTAGGAGTTGGTTTCTGCACAGCAGTGGGTGATAAGGTCGCCGAAGGTGCCGTTGTGCCGCATGCGCTCAGTGCCAGTACACAAACACACATATAAAACAGCTTTTTTATTGTGTCCATACGTCGTATTTCCTCAGATCAACATGTAAAATCTCATTGTCCGATATGATTTCGCTGCCCACATTTTACATACAAGATAGAAATTTCTCAAGCATGTAGGCTCGCATAGCTCTAACACTACAACGAGCCTCCACAATAGTATACGCATTTTTGTGCGTACCGGACTTACTTTTTAGCGCTTTCCGACAAAGCGGCGTGCTGCAAAACCTGAACCGATCAGCAGCAGACCCGTGATACCCAGAAGTCCTGGTAGGAAAGGCGTACTTACAGGCGCAACGGGACGTGGATCACTCCCAGTACCAGGCATGCCAGGGACGCCATTGACGGTTGCCAGCACAAACTTGAGAGCCGGGCTCCCCTTAAACAAGCCAACAGCAAAGACGCTATTAACGGTGCCAGCACTCAATGTAGCCGAAACGGGTACGGTCGCGTTGGCACTGGTCGCCGTTACATTGAATGTATAGGCAGCAGGAGCTACGCTCAGGTAGTCACTGGCATTTTTATAGGTAAGTGCCGTAATCACCTTATTGCCACCTGCAGCGACATCCACAGGACCAGCATTAGGAGAAAGATGGTACACGCGAACTTTCGCCTGGCTAGGATCCATCAGATTATTATCGCTAAAAGCTGCCAGACCAAAACTTTTCGCGTCAGCACCAATAGCAGCAACCGTATAGACGGCTCCCGCATCTACTGACACAGTCTGATCAATAACTGCTCCTCCAATACCTTTGCCGGCTGGTGCGACCTGAATACGATGTGGACCAGCGGCGACTGGCACGTAGCCTGTCACAGTGCCAAAAGCAAAATTGCTCAATAGTTTTCCGCCATCCACAAAAACATCCACATTTCCTGCCGCTGGTGCAGCATGGACAACACGCACGAATGCATTCTCAGCCGGGGCCGCCATAGCTGGTAAAGTCTGTACCGCAAACGCCGCGATCAGAAACAACACACCCATTTTCGCTGCCACATGCCGCAAGGCAAGCATTACTCGTTGGTTCATAATTATGTCCTCTCTTCATTACATACCGTCTACATGTTTCTTTGTGCCACCATTGTTTGCTTTATAAATAGCAGGTGATGAACAAAAGAAAATGTTCAATAAATCGTAACCGGTCACAGAATAGAGATGCTCGTTTTTGGACAAAGTAGTAAAAGCCTTTACCCTTTTGCTAAAAACTGGTTATTTTATCGTATTTTGGAGGGTGCGGGAACATTCTCCTACCCTTTTCAGCTACATATCTCGTCATAAGTAGATAGAAGGGGTTACATTCAAAGCCAGATTTTTTTTGGGGTAAAAATAGAAGCGAGAAGAGGATTTGTGAAGTGTCACAGAAAGCAGCGGACGAGGATCTGGGCAACCACACAACACTGGATGCTGGTGAATATCATGAGCAAGATTTCAAAAACAATGCAGCCGAACTCGTCCAGCGTTGCCTCGAGGGCGATGAGCAGGCTTTTTCCCTGATCGCCGATCAATATGGTGGATTACTTCTGCGTACTGCCTATTTACTCCTGCACGATGAAGAAGCAGCCAAAGATGTTGTGCAGGAAACACTCATTCTTGCCTGGAAAAATATAGGCAAGTTGCGTGAACCAACATTTTTACGAGCATGGCTCATAAAGATTGTCGTAAATCAGGCAACAAGCGTAAAAAGGCAACTGGCTCGTAAAGCGGCGCTCTTGCGCGAACAATTGATACAACAATATGTGAATGTAACGATCCATACCGCTGATCTACAACGCGGTTGTCTGGAAGATAGTATCGATCTAGAACAGGCCATTGGACAGCTTCCTCTTAATCAACGGGTTGTTGTTATCCTCTTTTATTACCATAGGATGACGATGCCAGAAATCGCAGCCATGCTAGGAGTTGCGGAGAACACTTTACGCAAACGTCTGCAATCCGCACTTGATAAAGTACGACGCGTTTTGCAGGAAGAAGTTGCGCATGCACAAAATGCTAATCTGTCTCAGGGGCAGCCGAATACACATATCCATATACACCGGGGAGGGGCGCGATGAGTGACAATCACCAGGATGAGATAGAGCATCAGAGCAAGGATGAGCAGCAACAAAAACGTAATTCGGAACACATGCTAGAAGCACGTATTGCCCATACGTTGCAAAATCAGGCCGCACATATCCAATTCACAGGCGAGTTACGCAACCACATTATCCGGAGTCTACCCATACGACATACAGCTAACCGTCGTCGTTTTCTCGCTCCTGCTTTTGCGCTGGCGGCTATCGTACTGGTTGTCTTTTCTCTGAGTACTTATCTTCTCTTAAATCAGCAACCATCCTCCCTTCACTATGCTCTTCACCAGGTCATAACGGTTCCCCCTGAGCTTGCACAGGGTGGTCAACTTCTCTCATTAGATCCGACCGGGCAACACCTTGTTTACCAGCCCGCCCATCAATCAGGAGTTATGTACACAGATGATGTGAGCAATCCTTTGACCAGCAATGTCCTGGCGATGCGTTATGCACACTCAGTTGGATGGTCGCCCGATGGGACGGAACTGATTACGACAGTCTTGCCAGAAGGCGTTATCAATCCACTGCTTGCTCTGGTCCACATTGGAGGATATATGAAGCCGCTTGGACCCGATGCCGAGGCTGCGAGCTGGTCGCCGACTTCCACACAACAGATCCTCTACGTGACACAAGCGCATAATCATACACAGCTCTGGGCAACCACACCTGGCGGACAAGCATCCCAGCATGTAGCCACCATGAACGTCTCGTTACCTATCCAGCAGATGGTATGGTCAAACGACGGTCAGAAACTGGCGCTTCTTATAACAAATGAGAATGGCATAGGAAACACGCTCTCCATTATGGATGCACGCACACACACATTAAACACTATCGTCAAAACAGACACAGTAACGATAAGTGCGCTAAGCTGGTCACCAAACAAACACAACTTGACCTACCAACAAAGCGATGCGCAGGATCACACAACACTGCATACGATAGATGTAGATCAACAAAAAGAGCTTTTCGTGCTCACTATTCAGAAAAATCTCGCCGGGTGGAGCTGGTCGCCTGATAGCAATACGCTTGTATATAGCGATGGAGGGACGCTTCACACCTATACATTGCACGGGGCGACGGTACAGCTTCCCCATATCAACGCCACTCAGTCCTATCCTTTCTGGCTCAAAGACGGGCGCATCCTTTATATGAATATCACCAATACAGGGGGCAAACTTGCCATCCTTACAAAGATATAACGTGGGGGCACGTGCTTGCCACATGTATAGTCCAACTCTTTGAGATGACACCAGATAAATACGTTCCAAATACCCATATGACCGCAAACAAGGTAGGGCACCAGGTTCACCGCGTCCGTGATTTATCAACCCTGGACCATGGAGTTG
>JACDAE010000616.1 GCA_013695595.1 Ktedonobacteraceae bacterium
CAATAATAGTCAATGTTGCGTCCTCGCCCGGCCAAAGTTTTGCTCGAATAACCCCTGGCAAATAAAGAGCATCAGTTGACTGCTGGTTTTCCAATGTATCGTGCCTATGCAGAAAGTTCCAGTACCAGACGCCGGTTGGTATCAGTGTTGTCTGACTTTGAGAGTGTCCGACTGCGATGATGTGAAATGGATATGTAGCTCCACTAATCTTACAACCAGCCATGCCATTTGGGAGTGATCCGGGTATTTTTAATTCATCATCATCGATATTGTTGCGCAGATTTTGTACATGGAAAGGGTGCCCATTATCCCCATGTTGAAGCTGATCATAAGGGCGTGATGCCACAAAAGGGAGAAGGGTAATATCTACGGCTCGCTGTGTCGTTTCTACCTGTTCTGCGATGCGATTATTGCCAGTACTTACGGCCCCAGTGATACCACTTCTGCGCAGGCCAGAGCTATCAGTACTTGTGGTTTGCAGCAGACGGTATTGAATATACGTTGTATTCTGATCCTGAGGCATCCAGATGCGTTTTTCAAGCATTATGCCATTGATGCCGCCCAGACGATACGTAAAAATAGGAAAGCCTTCTTCAAGGCGAAAGGTTTCGAGGTGTACAAAACCGGATGGATTGACGGTACCATCTCGATATTCGTTTGTGCCAAGATTATAAGTACGTTGATCGAACACGACTTCTTCGTCGATCTTCGCGAGTAATAGCTGTGGTGTTATTGTATCTGAAGGTTGCGCTACCAGAAGGCCATGTTGTCGGCGCGTGAGCACACCCGCAACCGTTCCGGCGGCGTATCCTCCTCGATTATTGGTCACAAGCCATTCACGCGAGATGGTCTCATTAAGGTCACAGCAGATGCTGCGATCAAAAATGATAGGCATGCTAAATCCCTCCAAGCCCCTCAAAAAGTTCTCGACTACATGTTGACTGCATTTTTGGACGCACCTTTGCGTCTATACCTTCCTCTTAGTGTAGCACAACATTCTTGAGAAAACAGTACTTTCATTCTTAATTTTTATATGTTTAACACAACTTGTGACGCTTTCGTGTCAAGAATTTTATTGTAGCGTTTCCGTGATAGAAGGTCAGAATGATACGTATATATGGATATGTGTAATGCAACGTGTTTGTAGTACTTGTAAAACCAACATTTATCAAAAAACATGAGGTTATCTCTTTATTTAGATTCTTCAGGAATAACCTTTCTAGATAATTGCTTTTGTTGTAGAGGAGGATGCCCTTCGTGTTACCAATAACCCATTTTGAGAAGCGCAAAAAATGGTTTATGCATAGGCTCCTATATGTGGGATGTCTGGCCATATTTTTAGCAGGATGTGTTTCTTGTAGCAATACACATGCTCCTGCTGTCACGCGAACTACACCAACCCCAAAGCCTACTATTATAGTACCGAAGAATCTGGTGGCAGCCGGTTTTTTGACTGTTGGTAGCTATACATCTTACCCTCCTCAAGAGAGTATTGATCAAGTGAGCAATACGGCAGTTGGCTTTGACATCGATTTAATTACTGCAATTGCTCACCACATGAATTTGAAAATAAAAATCGTCAGCACCGATTTTCAGAATGTCATAAGTGGTTTGCTCGCGAAAAATTTTGATGTAGCTGTTTCTGCCATCATTATTACTCCTGATCTACAGCAGCGGGTAAATCTTGTCCCTTATTTTGTAGGAGGAGAGTCTTTGCTTGTTGCAAAAGGAAATGCTCTTAATATTAAGAGTTTGCAAGATCTATGTGGACGTAAAGTCGCTGTAGGAGCATCGACATTGGAACAAAAAGATCTAGAAATGGCCAGCGATAATTGTGAGCCACAAAAGAAGGCTTCAATTCAGATTAGTGTGTTGCAGAAGCAAATGGCTGTGATACAATTATTGCTCAGTAAACGTGTTGTCGCATCCTATCAGGATGCTCCTCTAGCGGACTATTTTATGAAGCAGAACCCAGGGCGTTTTGAAGTTGGTGGCCCGGTTATTAATACAAACCTTGAAGGAATAGCTACGCGTAAAGATGATGCGGCTATGTCCAGGGCGATCCAGGTTGGTTTTACTATAATGAAGAGCAACGGTACATACTGTACTCTCATTAAAAAATGGGGGTTGACTAGCGGTGTGTTAACGGAAAATAATCATCGTATTTGTTAACCTGGGAGAAATATTCAGTTCATTATGCGCTTATTTACAGGGACTATTATAGCTAATACGGCCTTTACTATTGATGGTTATGTGGCTCATCTGATTGAATTGCATGTGCCACAATTGGTTCAGGCCGCATTACCAGGACAATATTTCCTGGTGCGTTGTTGTCATCCGCAGGCAAGCGATCCACTTTTGCGTCGTCCTTTTTTCATTCATAGTATTCAACGAAAACAGGGCAATTGCACCCTCCTTGTATTTGTACGTGGGCGGGGTACCGCCTGGCTTGTGAGTCAGCAGATAGGCGCAGAACTTGATATTCTGGGCCCTCAGGGGCATGGTTGGACCCTTAGTCCGATGGTCAGAAATCTTTTGCTTATTAGCGATATGCAGTTGATTGCTGCCCTGCCTTTTTTAATCCAGGTCGCAATTGAACAAGAACTTGCCGTAACCCTTCTTTGTCAAAGTTCTCCACGTGAAAATCCTTATCCTCCAGCTCTGCTATCTCCAGAAGTGGAATACCATATTATTTCTTCGGAAGGGGAGATGCAGAATGGACTCGTTCAAGCATTGGATGAATACTTACCCTGGGCTGATGCTGCGTATTGTTCCGTTTCACGTGAAACGTTGACCATTCTTTATAATCATTTTGAACGTCTTCGAGGCAAAAACTTTGCGCAGGGAACGGTACTACAGCCTCTAGTTTGTGGGAGTGGTGCTTGCTTTACCTGTAGTATTGAAACGCATTCGGGGTCAAAGCTGATATGTCGTGACGGTCCTGTTTTTGCTCTACGCGAAATTGCGCGCGAGTCGTAGCTTTCTAAGAACAAATGTAAAAATAGTTTACAATTTTTGTGTGGAGCAATGCCTGGGGATAGGTGCTGATAGGTGCAGCGCATCAAGATTATATAAATGACCTTGGTGTAGGCAATGGGCCAGTTCCTTTATGTGGCATAACGGGGGGAAGAGCGTAAACGTGTTGCGACAAAGTGAAGTTGGGGGTGGCCTCCAACAGGTGAACGAAGGCATTGACAACCATGGGATCGAAACTCGTCCCAGAGCTTTGCAGAAGGCGATCCCTTGCTGCATCTTTTGTCAATGGAGCTTTATAAGGCCTTTGTGATGTTAATACATCATAAACGTCTGCTACACTGAGTATACGGGCACTAAGTGGAATCTCCTCTTTCTGAAGTCCTACCGGATAACCACGACCATTCCATGCTTCATGATGATAGAGAACAGTTTCTACATAAAAAGGGTGCACATCACACCCAATCAAAATACGAGCGCCGATGACTGGATGTCGTTCCATTTTACGGCGTTCCTCATCTGATAAGGCAGCGGACTTATTCAAAATGTCGTTTGCAATCCACGTTTTGCCAAGGTCATGGACCAATGCAGCAAGTGCCAGATCACGGGCATCGCGGCGGCTCCATCCCAGGTAGCGTGCCAGGCGTTGTCCATATGTGGCAACTCTTCGTGAATGCTCATACGTGATAATATCACGCTCTTGAATGCTTTTTGCGAATGCGAGAAGGACTTTTCGAGTCTCGCGGTCTCTCTCTACGTGTATTTCTCCCACCACTCTGCTCTCCCACTTCACTGATGAATTCAGGTAACGGCGAGCGTTACCTTGTACGAAATACGAATAAACAAACAAGAATCAGAATTATGTACATATCGCTCAGGGTGTACATAACACATCAGAGTTTTACAGTTGAGCTATAATATCTCCTGATCACTCTTGTCTTTGGGCACTCATACCATATTAAACTTTAGGTTTAATCTACGTCTACGCTACACGCCCAAAAGGTACTTTTGTATCCCCCAAATAGTCCCTCTTTCTCTGCTAATTGGTTTTTAATTCTAACTTTTGTGATAGACTCAATCTGGCACTTAAGAAAAGAGTACTATTGTAGTCACCTTCTCTGAAGGGTGTATTTATAAACGACGTAATAATAATCGTTAAGATCTTATTTTAGACTATGTAGGTATCTGGTAAAGATAATGGACGGAATGGTTCGCATCTGGTTGGATGGTTCGTTTATTAATAGGGAGCTATCCAGCGTTCAATTCAGTACGAATGTTTATCAGGATTTGTGTTTTTAGATAGTATGGAAGTAATGGGCAATGGCAGAGAAGACAGTGGAACATGCTTCTGAGCAAGAAGCAGTAGATCAAGTGTCGCGCGGGGATGTAGTTACAGTGGTATTGACAGCCGAAAATCATCTTGGCTATGCAGCTTTTGGACAACATCAGCGCAAACGTGAAGAGCGCCAGCAGCAGTTACGTCATGCTTTTCAACAGGCAACGGACTTTGCTATTGCGCAAGGTGTTGACCTATTTATACAGGCAGGTGATTTGTTTGATACGACAACACCCGATGAGCGAGATCGTAGTTTCGTTGCTGCACGATTGTCACAATTGAAACAGGCCAATATACGCACCTTTGCTTTAGGTGGTGTACATGATACACCTTATGATGCACAATCTTTTTCAGGAGATGAAATTCCTGCCCCTCAGATCAGCTATGCGCAGTTGGGTGCCCTTCATTATTTTTCGCCTTCTACTCAACATAATGATACTCAGGAATTAGAAGCTGTCAACGTAAACATCCATGATCTCGTGGTGAGTATTTGTGGTCTAGGTGTTTTTGCTGGCCAGGAGGGGAATCCTCTTAAACATTTGCGTGTTCATACAGATCATAGCAAGCCTGCTGATATTTCACTTCTGGTATTGCATGCTCCCATCGAAGGTCTGGCTACAGGCTCATCGCTCTTAGATGCGCGTGCGCTTGTGAGGCAAAAAAGTATTGCCCGGCAGTCTACTTTTCAGTATATCCTGTCTGGTTATCATCATAGCTACCAGCGTTTACGGTATGGTCAAACTGATGTAATTGTGGCTGGTGCGACGCAGCGCATCGATTTTAGCAATCCCGATTCTACGCCTGGGTTTGTTTTTCTGGGTCTTGCCACAGATGGTATTCGGTGGTGTAATCATATTGGAGTAGATTCTCCAGCCTTACAAAGTCTTGTTATACAAACACGTGAGCTGTGGGCTGAAGGCGCTTCCGATGCGCAAGAGGCAGATCTCTCTCCAACTGAAATTATTTTGGAGCGTTTGCGTCCTCTCTGTGACATCTCTACGATGGTACAGTTGCGTTTGATTGGCGAATTGACGCGCCAGCAATACCATCAACTGGATCTAAATAAGATACGCTCCTATGGTGAACAGCATTGTTTCGCTCTTGCTATTGATGATAGCTCGCTATCCTTACTGCACGATCAGGAAATAGCTTCACTGGAGACGGGAGAACGCTTCTCTCCTCGTGAAGAACTCGTTTCGCTTGCGGATGAATGGATTGCTGCAGCAACTGACGAGCAGGAGAAAAAAGCACTGGTTGTTACCAAAGAAGAATTGTTATTGGCGATGGATGATATGAAGGCTAAACACTAACCGCTATCATAATCGGCCTTGGCGAACGGAGCATATATCCATGATCATTCTGAAACATTTAACAGTTGAACGCTTCAGGTTATTGCGTGAAGTAAATCTCCATTTCCCGCAGCGTGGCAGTATTTTGATCCAGGGTCCCAACGAATCTGGTAAATCTGCCCTCCTGGAAAGTATTTATTTTGCTCTCTATGGAGGAGCCTTTGTTGCTACCCAGACGAAACGCTCACTTGATGATCTGATATCATATGGCGCAACCCACGCGGCTGTTACTCTCACGCTTTCTATAGGAACAACCGAGATGACAGTAACGCGTGCAATTGAGCGCGGGAAAGGACAGCATATTACCCTTTTTGTTCGTCAACTGGGAATGTCGCCTGAGGAACCAATCGTAGATCTAGTGGCCGCAAATGAGCGCATTGTGACGGAACTTGGCTCTATGGATAGCGAGTCCTTGCGCAATACTTCCCTCTTTGAACAGAAAGGTCTTGAACGCCTGGAGAACCTGAGTGGCAGCAAACGCGAAATAACCGTTCGTCGATTACTCGGTATAAACCAACTGATGGAACTAACGGAACAGTTCAAGGTAGTACCAGAGGACGACCTACGGATTCACGAGAGCCATGAGCGGTTACGTCTGGCTGAGATACAGATGCGTATTCCTGAATTAAGTCAGCAACTTGATGATATTGAAGCAGCATTAGATGCTGTTGCTGTTTCTGAAGATCTGCAAGAAATCGATCTGCAGCAAGTAGATATTTCTGAGCAGGAGCAGATCCAGGAGCAAATTCAGCATCGACGTAACGAATTAAAAGGACATCAGGTTCGCATACAACAACTTCGGCGAGCCGATGACACCCTGGAAAAAATTATCACTTCTTACGATGAGATGGCGGATGCTCGTCGTCATATACCCGAACTTGAGAGGCAGATTGCCGACATTGAACGGCGCGAGCGCGAAGATCTGCCTAATCTGGAGAAGCGTGTGAATGAGCTAGGCGAGTTGACGCGTTCTTTTGGAACCCTGCAGCGTATGTCGAATGATTTGTTGACAGCCGTAGACTCTATGAAAGACCTGGAGCAGGAACAAAAACAATATCATAATGTGCAGGAAGACTTGAAAAGCCTGGAAGAGCAGGTTGCACATGCGAATATGCGTTTACAGCAGGCCCAGCAGTCCTTGCAAGAGATGGAGGAGCGCCGCCGCTCTGGCCATCCACAATTAGAGGCGCGCCTGCAGCGTATGAAAACGCTATCCGAACGCCTGCTCGTATTACGTCAGGTTGAGGATCGCTATATTCATCGTATAGCGAGCTCGGAACAGGCAGAAGAGAGCGCCGTACGCCTCCAAAAATTGCAGAATGATTTGCAAAGTTCTGAACAATCGCTTGCATCTGTTGAGGATGAAGCTACCCAGGCGCAAAGTCAGGCCGATACCATTGAGAAGCGTTGGCGTCAACTTAGCCTGCGCCAGCAACTAGAAGAATGGAGTCGCTTAAAAGGACTTTCGCAGAGTCTTAGCGATGCTGAACAAAGCGTTAGAGCGGCACATCAAGAGCAGGAAAAATTGATGAATGCGTTGAATGTGGCTCGCTCAACGACCTTCAAATTTCTGGGTATCAGCGCTATTTCTTTGCTCGTATTTCTTGTTTGTATAGGTATGATGTTTCTGTTTTTACATACTAGTGTCACTCTCGCAATCATTCTTGGCCTTGTTGCCATTGCCGCCGTCGCAGTTGCTGCATTAAGCTGGCTTCAGTATACGAAAGCACGCGCGGAAAAGACTGTCGCCGAACAACAGGTTCAGGATGCAATCAATAAAGTAAGCTCTTCTGTTGCTTCGCGTGAAATGTCGATACGTATGGTTACGAACAACGAGTCACTTACTCAGACAGAATACGAAATCCGAAAATTAGGTGGCAACATCCCTCGTTCACCTGAAGAAGCACAACGGCTGCTTCAGCAACTGCCCAATGAGAGCGAAAAGTTTCCCCGTATGCAGCATGAGATGAAAGAGAAAATCGATGCCGCAAATGCTGCTCGTAATCAGGTGAATGGTGCGATGGAGGCGGTCGCTCGCTTGCGGCAAGAGTATGCGCATGTGGAGATGCAACGGACTCAGGAGGCCTGGGATAATATTGATCTCTACCTGCAAGAAGACCGGGCGGCGGTCGAACGCATGCATCAGGAAATTACTTTGCTTGCTGGACAGGAAGGCCTGCCTCTTCCCAGCATCAATGCACGCTTGCAGCAAAATGCTTCTTTCGGCCAGTTTCCTTCTGTTTTAGAGCAACAAGAAGATGAGTCGATAGGCATCCCTGAATTGGAGTCTCTTGTTGAGAGTACTATTAAAGCCACTGAGCGAGAACTTGCATCTCTTGATGGAAAGCTAGATCTTGTTACTGATTTAGCTGCTCAGGTCAAGATTCATCAAGATGCTGTTGAGGTATTGTTATCTCGTAAAGCAGCTATTGAAGAGCGTATTAGTACGTATGAGATAAATAGCCCTGCGTTGCAGATCGAACGCGCACGCGAACAGCAGGTTGGCTTGCGTCAGGCTCTACAAACGTTGCAAGATTCTTTACGCCAACGCGTCAAACTTCTTGGGGTCGCTTTCGGCCAGACCGCTATCAGTAATGCAGAGGTAGCAGCACGCAAACAGCTTGAGGAATTGCAAATTACTCTGGGCAATAAGATTATGCTTCAGGAGGAGCTTGTTGATTATACTAATCGCTTGAAAGAGCGGCAGGAAGCGTTGGCTGAACACTACAAACAGCTAGCTCGTTATAGTAACTCTCTGGGGAGTTGGATTGTGCCGCAGAATCCCTTTGCCGAGGTTCTTGTTGGCTTACGCACACGTTGTCAAAGTGAGATACAAGAGGCCAATGAGCCCATGATTTTGCGTGAGTTTGAGGAGCTTCAGCAGCGTGAGGGCGCATCGCACGCGAAGATCGAATTGTGTTATCAGGAGATTTCTGAGGCCCAGGATCGTATCGCGACGATGTTAACCCAACGTAGTCGTCCTAAACCCAAAAGCTATGCTCTCGCCGATATTGTCACTGTCTGGCCATTATTGAGCAGATATTCCGTTCAGAACCGCCCCCAGCTTGAAAATAACCGGGTATCTGTTGAGCAAGAACTTGATACATTAGAGGAGCAGGAGCTGTCACTCAGTACACGGTTGCAAACGGGTGGAGGGACGCTTGAGGTAGAGCAAGAACGTGCCCATGCAGAGCAACTTGACCGTACTTATCAGACCAAGAAACATGGGAATGCGTTAATTAAGGCAGTTGATGAGCGCCTTATGCATAAGATGTTACCGCGCACTGAATATTATATGCAGCAAATTCTTCCCTTGCTCACCAGTGGCCGTTACCATGATGTTCATCTGACAACTGTGCCCGAAGAGGGTACTATTAGTGGTGGCCCTTTACAACTGAGCGTATGGGACTCAGCCGCTGGCGAATATGTTGCCAGATCTGCACTTTCCGGTGGCACTGCCGATCAATTGTCGCTGGCATTACGCCTGGCTTTTGCTATTGCGACTCTTCCGCGTGAGTTGAGCCTGGCTCGTGGTTTTATCCTCCTCGATGAGCCGCTGAGTTCTTTTGATCGAGGTAGAGCACAGACACTGGTCGATGTCGTTACTGGTGATATTATGAGTCAACACTTTGAGCAGATTTTCTTGATCTCGCACAGCAATGCGTTTGATCCAACAATGTTCCCTTATCATGTATATATGGATAATGGTGTAGTCATTGAGAGTAATCTTCCTGTGGTGCCAAATTTTCCACCTACGAATGCAAATGGAACCGGCGATACAGGGCCTCAATCTGTGATTACTATTATCACGCCTTCCGCTACTCCGGAGGAGATAACGGTCGAGTAATATACGATACCATTGTGACCTTCTCGTGAGAAAAAAGGCTCGCTCTTTGATGAAATAGGTGCGTGACCTATACTAGAACTGTGGACGAGAGGAACAAGCTCTCCACCGAAAGTAGATGGGTAGGACTAAAGATTGAGGAAAGTAAAGAGGTTCTCATGAGAGAACCAAACATTTTCTTCACCAAAGCATACCAGATCGAAGTGCATGACACAAGAACGCACGATACTCTTAATAAATGCCAATGTGCATAGAGTACTCATCAAAATGAGAAGTTGTTGTAAAGGCATGTAAAAATATGGGAATTGTCTTTGGCTGGTGCATATTAATAGAGAAAAAGTTCTCTATAGAAAAGGAGATATCTTATCGAAAGCATCTCCAGTTACTATGGAGAGAGGAGTGCCATTCTTGGGTATTCTTCTCTCCATATTGTATGTTACATCTTCACTGTAACGGTAGTACGGAAATAGAGAGAACGGCAAAATCAAGAGTTACTATTGTTTAAAGAAATCGCAGCAGTGAATAAGCGAATTGCATCCCATTCCGTCCTGGCGACAATTAAGCTATCAACCAATAATTTTAGAATTTCCGGATCTTTTATACCTGCTGCCTGTTGCTTTGTTACGGTCGCAATACCTGGGAAACGCGTCTCGGCCAGTAACACCACTATCGGATGCAATGATTCCAGACAGCCCTCTACTTTTCCTTCCTCTTTTCCTAATAATATGCCTTGTTCAATCCCTTGCGCAATACCATATATTGTTCCTTGCGCAATTCCCTGCTGTACTGTATCCAGGGATGCCCAGTGATTGACAATGGTTTCTTGCAACATCGCAAATCTCCTTCGCTACCACATACATATTCAAGAGCTTCCTTCTGTATCAAGAGTACCATACTGGAAGCTATAATTTGAGCTTAGACGGTTTTGTATAGAAAAGTCGATACTTTCGTCTCAGCTTCTTGTTCCATGTTATTTTCCCCATCTATCCATTGAATGCGCTGATCTTTGCGAAACCAGGAAAGCTGGCGGCGTACAAAATCATGTGTGGCATACTTGAGGCGCTGCACCATTTCAGCTTCACTGACAAACTCTCCTCGTAGGCAGCGACTGACGAATCTATATTCCAGCCCCATCTCTTCCAGGCGTGCATGTTCCAGGCCGCCAGCCAGTAACTCTTTGACTTCCCGCATCAATCCCTGGACCATACGTTCGTCGATACGTATATCTATACGCTTGTACAGAACATCCCTGGGCCATTGTATACCTAGCAGGAGGCTTTCGTAGAGCGGGAGCTTCATCCCTCGTTGCTCTGAAAATGGCTTACCGGTTACAAGACAGACTTCCAGTGCTCGCTGAACACGCCGCAGATTATTGCGATCAATTGTGGCCGCACTCTGGGGGTCTAGTTTTTCAAGCTGTGCAAGGAGGTCAGTTAGCGAACGAGCCTCTAATTCCGCGCGTAGCGCTGGTTGAGGTGGCACATGAGGTATATCCAGATTATCGACGACCGCTTGAATATAGTGTGCCGAGCCTCCGACCAGGAATGGCTGCCGATCTCGTGCCAGGATGCCATTGATTGCGTCAATGGCATCGTGTTGAAATTGCGAAACGGTGTAGATATCTTGTGGATTGGCTATGTCAAGCAGATGATGGGGAACTAGAGCCTGCTCGGCTGGTGTCACTTTAGCAGTACCGATATCCATGCCTCGGTAGACCTGACGTGAATCTGCTGAGACGATCTCGCCATTGAAGCGCTGCGCAAGTGCGATTCCCAATGCACTTTTCCCTGATGCTGTTGGACCGAGGATGACCACCAGCGCAGCTTTTTGTTTGTCCATATTTCCCTACAATAATTTCTTTATTCATTTTTTATTTCAACAATATTAGGGAGCATTTTGAGCATTGACAGCGTTTTGTTTCATCAAATAATCAACGCGCCAGATAAGTGCACTTCCAATGCCCGCTCCCACCAGGATAGCAATGATAGTTCCCCATAATGAAGCCAGCCCGAGCGTGAGCAAGAAGCCAAGCATGCCACCCACTACTGTGATGCCGATAATCGTAACCCAATAGAACTTTGCCATTGCCCAGCTCATACCATAATTGATATATTCGCTTATAGTGACTGTTGTTCCGAGGCTTGCTCCGATGGCTGTTACCAGCAGGAGCGCGACCAGTTGTAGCATTGGTTGTTTGCTGTTAAGCACAATCTGCCAGAGTACTCTGACCAGAACCAGCACAGTGAAGGCGCTTGCCATTCCGGTGCATGCGCGGTCGATTGCATCGCGTAGTGACCAGGGAGTGCTATGGTTGACCAGAGATGCACCGATAGTTGCTACAGGTGCGATGCAAACGAGTACGGCAATAAACCATGGCTCTGGTGGTATGGGTTGCCTGTGTTGTACCTGTGGTAATTGAGAGACTAGAGTATAAATCAAGCTCGCAGACATAAAAGAAGCTATCAATGCAAGTGCACGATGGAGCCAGGTTTGCTGTCGTGGTGAGACCTTTATAGGGTTCCAACCACCGTTAAGTCCAATGAGACCAGGTTGGCCATACTTAATTTTATATTCGCTGTCAGGTGTTTTTTTAGGGGCCAGGCCGATGTCGACATCTGTCAGTGCCGAAGCTGCTATTTGCGTCTGGCTCATTGGTGAAAAGGGAGTCATCGTTCCCATCGTAAGTTCGTCATCGTCATCGTCATCGTCATCATCATCAAGGTCTGCACCGATGGTTTTGCCTCGTCGTCCCCTGGGAGGAGTGAGTGTGAAGCCAACAATATCGGCTTCCACCATAACTTCAACCTCTTTTTGTGTCCCCTCGCCATCAGGAATAATGAAGATGACTCCTGTATAATGCATTGAGTCATGGAGATCAGTACTATCCAGGCGTACACTGATACGTGTGACCATGCCATCAAATTCGGTCTGGTCGAGCTTGAGCCAGGCTTCATTTGTCTGAACCCTTCCGCTGACCATGAGGCCCTGGTTGCCGCTAATTGTAATAACCATCGGCGCTGAGATGCCTGGATAAACAGTTCCAAAGTCGAGCATACGTGGGCTAACCAGGATGGGGGTCGTCTGTTTGCGTGTAAACCAGTTGCGCCCCCCATTACGTGCTGTTGCAGGATCAGGATTCATTGTATTTGCATGATTACTGCGAGCTCCGAGCTGATTCTGGGATGGCGCATAAGTGCGTAAGCGAGCATTTGGCCCCAGTACAACCTGCAAAAACTGTTCGACTGCTGCCAGGGGTTCATCATCCAGGGCGCGAATATGGCGGGCTGCTCGTGCCAGTGTTGTATCGCCAATCTCCTGGAGCCAGGACTCGATCTCGCCGTCCGCAATGTAGTCGCCGGCCTCTTCGGGATAGCGTGCACAGAGGTCTGCAAGTTCCTCTGGCGTGGTTGCTTGATCGCCATTCTCGAAGACAAAAGTTCCTGCCCCCAGCAATGCACGTCTAAACTCGCTCACACTGCTATAACGTTCTCCTGGATCGAGTGCTGCTGCTTTCTCCAGTGCGTGAGCGACCGAGATGGAGATCTGTGGATTAATGAGACGTACCTCTTTGAGGCCGAAGCCACTTTCTGAGAGTGTATTCGTCAGCATCTGGAAGAGCGTAATCGCTAGTGAGTAGATATCTGAGCGTTCGTCGGTCTGAGTTCTACCATATTGCTCTGGCGGCGCGAAGCCTGGTGTACCCAACAACTGAGTATCCTGGGAGCTACTCGAACGGAAGAAGCGAGCGATCCCAAAATCGATCAGCTTGATGCGCCCGTTGCGTGTCAACATAATGTTGCCGGGTTTCATATCGCGAAAGATGATCGGAGGATTCTGGGTATGGAGGTATTCAAGCACATCGCACAGTTGACGTGCCCAGCCAAGTACACGTCTTTCGGAGAAAGGACTGCCATTGCGCTCTAAGAGTTCTTCAAGAGTCGAGCCATCCACGTACTCCATAACCATGTAGTACCTCTGGCCTTCACTAAAGAAGCCAGTGAAGGCTGGAAGATTGGGATGGTTCAGTCCCCAGAGCATTTTCGCTTCGATCTTGAAGTTTTGAATCGCCTGCTGACGCTCATGAGCTGGAACCATCGAAAGGCTCATCTCCTTGATGGCACAGACTGTCTGGCGCTTCACGTCTTTTGCCTGGTAGACTGCACCCATACCGCCCTGCCCGATGACGCGTTGAATATGATAACGCTTATGAAGTAGGGTGCGGCGGTCTAATTGTCCTGTTTGTGAATTCCATTGGCCGCTTTGCTGGCTGATGGCTAACCCCCTCATCTTTCTCTACATCTGCTTTGGTATGGTACATGCATTCCAGTATAGCATACCTCTGTGGGACATACTACCTAGTAAATATGCGTTTTGAGCCTGGAAATTTGGTACCATGGTACAATTTAGAAAAGTATCTATGGCTGCGAAAAAATTGCATCCATAAATCAGGACGGTACAAACCGTTTATTCTATAAAACGCTTTTGCATCCCAATAGTGTCACTATACTATGCTTGTCGATTTTTGTGTTAATTGTCAATAGCACATCCCGGACTACAATGAATACAACGAAAAATTATGTAAGATTGGTTTGAACAATGGCGAATACACAGATAGGGCGCAAACAGGTTCGCCCAACTATTTTTTTAGTTGGCTGTCTATTTCTTATTTTGCTTGGTGCCGCTACAACTTTTTTCTGGCAAGCTCATTCCGAGTTGCCTGCCAGAGCTGCCAGTGGGGATGTCGTTGGACCTCCTACATTGCCCGCTGCAACCGTAGATTCCATCCTGGCCTCTATGGGAAGCCCAATGGTTGGAACGGGCGCTATAGTAGAGCAGGCATCACGCCAGACGAATATTGATGATGCTTTTGCTCTCGCCGTCTGGTGGACTGAGACAAACGATGGAGCGGCTGGCGTCGGGCTTGCTGATCGCAATCCTGGCAGCGTGCGTGGTAGTTATGGTTATCCCGCTGCATTTGATGGGTATACCATCTATTCATCCTATGCGGCAGGTATCATCGACTGGTTTAATCTCGTGCGCACACGTTATGTTGATCGTGGATTAACATCTGCCTATACGATTTGTTATCCCTATGTTGGTACTTCCAGTTCATATCAATGGGCCATTAAAGTCGTAAACCTGATGATACGTTACCGTGGAGAGGCTCCTCCGCCTCCGCCACCGGCCCCTACGCCCATACCAACGCCCAATGCCGTACTCATTCAGCACATTCAGGTACATGCTGTGAAGCCGAAGCCAGCCGTGATGGGCCTCACGCGAGAAGAACATATCCCAGGGAATGTGGTCTCACCCATTACTACCAGATTGCGTATAGCTGATAATGGATCTGTGCAAGCATCTGCTGTAGCAACATCAATGCCACCTGCATTGCCTTTTATAATCCTCTTAGGGCTCCTGGCGGCGCTTCTGATCGCTTTATGGGGTGTGAAGATTGGGAGAAGCATTTCCTCTACGCCGCCAGCTTCTGGTGCCGCTGTGCAGCCGCTAGCAGCCTTAACTGCGTGGGATATGACGCCTTTGCCAGCATTGTACGCCAACGAATTTTCGCCTGTCCTTTTGCCTCAGACAGAGCAATTACCCTGGGAAATGCAGGAGCAACCTCAACCTGTCGCAAACGTTGCGGCCCCTGCTGCCAATGGATGGATGAAGAGTTATGCTGATAGCGACGTGTTACCTAGAAAGAGCAAGTTGCGTCCGATGAGGATGGTAAGTGGGCCACAATCCTCGGATGGAGGAAATTGGCCTGGATCGTTACCTGAAACTCCTATTGGTTTTTTGATGCCTGTTAACCCGGTCCAGCAGAATGTGCTGGAGCCGGTTGGAGCTGAGGTGCGTCCGTTAGGATTATTGAGTCGTTATGCCAGGGAAAAAGAGAATAATCGCGAATGGGAGAGAAAAGACAGTCATCCAAACTCTTGACAATCCACCAACGTAGGTGTAATATTGTCATGCATAACGCGCTGAGACTTGCCCTCGTGGCGGAATGGTATACGCAGCAGGTTGAGGGCCTGTGCCGAGAGGCGTGGTGGTTCGAGTCCACTCGAGGGCACCGATAGATATAGTGTTGGCGACCTTTACTGGTCGCCTTCGTTATCTGTAGTTCAAAAGGGCGACTAGCTCAGCTGGTTAGAGCGGCTGCTTTACACGCAGTAGGTCAGGGGTTCGAATCCCTTGTCGCCCACCCATAAACCCCCTCTAGAGGCTCGTTCATCGTATGTTGAAAACATGTGTATGGATGAGCTTTTTTAGAAAAAAATAGCTTCGAGAACGGCTGATTTCCGTTTCTCGGCTAAAAGTCACGTTGCTTGCTTAGTACTTTAGGTCTAAGCAGAAGGGTAGGTTTATATGTCTACTTATGATAAGCGTCTCGACGCATTAGAAAAAGATACCGCCATTATGAAGCAGGATATCATCTATAAACTTGATGATACCAATAGTGCGGTTGGCATGATTAAAGGGATAGTTGGAAATCAGGGACGGGATATTAAGGTTCTGATCAATCAGGTAAAGACTGTGGATCTGCACCTTGATGGTATTGATTTACGTCTGGATGGTGTAGACTCTCGTCTGGATGGTGTAGACTCTCGTCTGGAAACACTGGATAAGCGTTTGGTATCTTTAGAGCAGAATGTTAATATTCACTTTGGCGCTTTGGATCAGAGGCTTGATGGTTTGGATAAAAAGTTTGATCAAGTGCTCCAGGTGCTCTCTACTCTGGTCGCTAAACCTGATCAAGAGGCATAGTGTTTTAGCATTCAATGAATAAACTCTGTCTTGTGTTTGGATGTAAGCATAAGACAGAGTTTTTCTTTGTTTTGTCGTAAGTGCTTTTGGTAAGTTTTGATACATCTACTCCTAAGACTTTGGCAAGGTAGGTTAGAGTTTCGACGGTTATTATTACTTGTGGATCATGGTATATTCTTCGCTTTATTTGGCAGGGAGCGCTTTTCAGCCAATTTTGCAGAGTATTTTCGCAAAAAAGGTATACCACTTTCGGTAACGACTGCTGAAAAAAGCTCCATATCAGCAACAGGAGAGATTAACCACGGTAGGCCAAGTTTACGCATGAGCTTAATTCCATCCTGGGTATGGCTGCGTGCGGTGATTGTCTCGATAGCCACGCTTCTATCAGCTAGGTCTAGCATAAAAGAGAAGAGACCAGTTAACAATGCTGCGCCATATTCATGTCGCATTTTGATTGGGTACTGTGGATCGGTAGCCATAGCGACTATGTAAAGATGGATTATTGCGTTTTTAGTGAATAACGGAATATCTTTATCTGTAACGCCTGTAAGTGAGACTTTACCTCGAATGATACTATCAAGTGCAGGTCGTGTTAGAGGCAAAATGGAAACAAAACCAACTATTACACCGTTGATATCCCGCAGTGCAAAAAGTGTTTCTGGGTTTTTCTCTTGCCAGTTCAAGAAAACCTCTTCATTATAAGCATCATCGTTTGGGTGAATTGCATCGTGGTCAATTTTCGCAATGGCTGAAACGTCTGATCGTTTTGCAATCGAGAAGAAAGATCGATGTTTTTGGGATGGCTTGGCACCTGGAAATGCAGAATTTACATTCTCAAGTATTTTGACATCATCCTCGTTATAAAAGCCATACGTTCGTCCCTGTGGAACATGGCGACGGATTTTCCCCTCTTCAACATAACGACTTAACAATGAGTCGCTGATATGTAAGCGTGCTGAGACTTCGCTCCCTCTAAGCCAGCCGGGAGGCGGTTGCATTCTAGGCATATATTTTCTCCTTTTCTTATATTCTACACAATTCTTACAATTTCCACAAGGTCACAAAATAATCTTTCCATTTTATTATTTTTGTTCGGATTGAAATAGGATTGTTCGGAAAGGTTGAAAAAAGTGGGATTGCTCTGTATAATTATAGAGAAAGAGGTGGTGGTGAAGTTGGTAGCAGGAAAAGTAAAAATGCTGACCTGGATGTTGCAACCATTCGGGCCAGCGGGTAAGTGTTTAGGCGTTCTGGATACCAATATAGTTCAAGCGGTTCTATTGAAAGGGGCGTGATCGTGGGTCAATCTCAGTCGACCTACTGTTGCCAGTGCGGCAAACCTCGTACGTGCTGGTGGACGGTTGTTCAGGTACCTGGGCGTGGTCAATTGGCGGGCTGGATGTGTGCGGCGTGTCGTCGGGCCTTTGGTCGTTCGTAGTGCGGTATTTAGCTGCTGGTCCCGTGCTTCTTGGCAGTTTCACGGGTCCAGCCGGTGAGAAGTTGGTACATCTCTCTTGAAGTATGCGGTGCTCGATCTGCTTTGTCAAGCAGGAAAGGATGTTTACAATGGCTTTAGATATGGTTCGCGTAACTGATGCCCTGCCTGTGCTCTCTGCTGTTGCCTGGGAAGATGTTCCCTACACACCTGAATTGTTACTCGATGCGTCCAGCTTGCCTGTTGTTCTTGTCAATGATGCGGCCTTTGCTCTTGGGTGTGAGAATGGCTATGATGGCTACTTTGAATGTGATAAGGAATTGTCTCTTCTTTCCTCTACCGATGTGCTCACTGCTGTTCATGGTAATGTACTTGGCTTCCTCGCTCCTGGTGGCACCTCTCAGCCTTTTCCCTGGTATGCTGGCTTTTCCTTTGGCTGGCTCTCGGCTTTCGCAAAATATCAACCTGCTGAAGCTGAAAAGGGCGTCCAGGTGCTTTCCTCACTGGTTTCAACTATTCAACGCTGCAACTATACACAGGGGGTTTATGGTTGTCGCGCTGGTCGTATGGTCGGTACTGATGGCTGGCCTTTGGATATGTAGGAGCGCCATATTCGGCGTGAAAGGTATGTCTATGTCTCATGTAACGCTTTCCTCACTGGCTCGTGAGTTCGTCGTTCGCTCTGCTTGTTCCTGCAAGCCTGGGCGCAACGGCGAGCCGCCACGCGCCCGTTTGCTCTGCGCACGCCAACGCGCTAACCCGCCTACTCGTTCCTTCCTCGCCCCTCGCCCATTCCTCGATCTGCCAGACTGCGCCCCTCGCTCCTCGCTGCGCCCTCTGGTCTCTCCTCTTCTTTCCTCGTGCCTGGTGCCCACGCGACATGCCCACGCGCCCATGCGCCCGTACCTATCGTCGAGCTACCTTCTCCCCTGTGATCACATGCTCCCCTTCTGTTCCTCGCTACCTGCTGCCCCTGTCTCTTTTCGCGCCCTGCGCCCTGCGCCCTTCTCTTGTTCTCTGCTTCTCTGTTCTCTGGTTGACGCCCCACGCCCCACGCCACAAGCGAGAACATCCGTTCTAATATCCATCCCCCCGTTACGAAACACAAATAGCCCCGTTACGAAAGTCCATGCACCTCAAAACCAACGAAAAACCCGCCAACAATTCATAAGTCACCGCTTATATCTCCTTTCCGCTTCTGACCCTTATTCCTGCTCACGTCACACGCCCCTATCACCTGAACCCGCCTATCAAGCCACTCGAAGCCCTCTTCCTGAGATGGGCAAGAATGCCCTTGTGCGACGTTCGCCCTATGATGCTACCTTTGCCCTCCTGCGACTCGCTACGAGTTCCACAACGCGCCTACGAGCATTTCAACACCCTATTTCACCTCTAAAACCTGCATTTCCCGAAAATATCCTCATAAAGAGTTTGAGCA
>JACDAE010000621.1 GCA_013695595.1 Ktedonobacteraceae bacterium
ACGTGATATCAAATAAGAGAAATTACACCCAAAGTCATGGGAAAATAGTGGAGGCATCTCCTGATATGTTCTATTCAGTTGCTATTCCTGGTATACTACAGGCACGTGTAGGAGCACTCCTTTGGGAGGCACCTTTGAGAGAAAGAGTATCTACTAGCATGCCAGTGGAAAAACATGCGGAGCACCAGGGAGTTGATATAGTGGACGAGGTTACACTAAGTAAGCTCTATGAGCAGTTCCGGCGTCCTATTCACTCCTATATTTATCGTCTCATTGGCAACCAAGAAGACGCCGATGATATAACGCAGGAAGTCTTTGTACGTGCCTGCACCTCCTGGAAGGGCCTGTACGAACGCGAGCATCTGTCTGCATGGCTCTATCGTATAGCGACTAATTTGTGCGTGGATGCGTTGCGCAGACGGAAACGTATCTCCTGGTGGCCTCTCGCTCATCGCTATCGTAACGATGACTCAAGCGAAGAAGTCATAAACGATGATATGTCTTCTTTCCTTTCTGATACAGGAGGGATCCCGGAGATTGCTGAGCGAGAGATGATTAAGCTCACCCTTTCCCATATGCCAGAAGAATATGCCATTGCACTTGTCCTTAATGCTGCTCAGGGTGTACCCTATCAGGAGATTGCAGAGATCGTAGGCATTTCGCCCAATGCTGCCGCCACAAGAATTTCGCGTGCTAAAAAAATGTTTGCTGAACAATATCACCGTCTCGGTAAAGAAGGTGTTGTAAAACGGGAGAGACGCACATGAACAACACTGATTTACCAACACTGCCACCAACCGGTATGATTAGTCCGGAAGTATGTGACGCTGTGAGCCTGTACCTGGCCGTTTCGCACGATCTGACGGAAGAACAAAAACAGCGAGTTTCTGTGCATTTAAAGGTATGCCCGCAATGTGTGCGTGAGTATCGTCTTGTGAAACGTTCTGCACAATTGGTGAATAGCCTGGAAGACTCCGAACCATCTGCACGCGTTGACGCCGCCGTGATGGCCGCGATTGCAGCACGTACGAACGCAGGAGCGGATCGTTATGTCGATACTTCAACATCCTTGCGCTCAATACCATTCAACAGAAATAGTGGACGTAATAAACGCAGGCGTGTTCCTGTTGGAAGCCTTGTTGCTGCCGCTGCCGTGCTTGTCGTCGCGCTCGTAGGCGTGTTGCACTTTGTGATTATGCCGGGTAGTGCGTCAGCATTTCAAGTACCAGCCGGTTCCTGGAACGGTGTGATCTATCATACGCAGACCGTTGTTTCTGGTAATGGAGATCAATATCATGTCGCGACCTATCATGATATGAATAACGATATGATGAACGTCGAGACCACGATGGGCACAAAAATCGACGTGATGGTGGTTAGTGATGGGAAACAGGCGCTCGGTATGGATATGAAGAACAATGTTGCACAGATGAACGCGAATGGGTGGCTCAGTGACGACTCTATGTTCGATCTAAATAAATTGAATAAAGATCTGCAGTCTCATCGGGCAACATATCTGGGTACGGGCGAGTATAATGGGCAAAAGGTCTATCGCATTCGAGACGAAAATGGTGAAATTCTTCTGCTCGATATGAAGTTCAAACCTGTCAATGTTCTACAAGATGCCAACGGTTCTGCCCAGGCCAAAGCTGTGTACGATAAAATGCAATTCATGGATAAAGCTCCGACTGGCATGTTTGATACCAAAGTGCCCAAAGGCTTTAAGATGGGGACGTTGCCAGCCAAACCTTAATGCATTGCTTCTCTCTGTTGAGATAAAAGATGCACCAGCTTTCAGATGAAAATCACGTAATATGATGGATGAAATGTGTGTTTGAATGAGATGATTGTGTGTGTTCGTGTTACGTAGTAGAGGTTTTTAGTATATAATCTTTTTACTCGCTTACTCAGAAGCAGCCGCTAGTTTTTACTGGCGGCTGTCTTGTTTTTTTATTTGACCCTGTGACTGTTCACACGATAGAATGAAAGATGAAAGTCACAGTGTCGTGTTGATAACGAGGAGAAGATACCATGACAGAGCGCATTCCCGTGATTGTGGGTGCAGCGAGGACACCAACTGGAAAATTTTTGAGCAACCTTGCCAGTTTTACTGCTCCACAATTAGGAGCTATTGCTATAAAAGAAGCTGTACGTCGTTCCGGTATTGCGCCTGAGGCTATTGATGAAGTGATTATGGGCAATGTTGTCTCTGCGGGCGTTGGTCAGGCCCCGGCTCGCCAGGCCGCCTTGCACTCTGGATTACCCGTCGATATTCCAGCATTTACTGTCAACAAAGTTTGTGGATCGGGTCTGAAAGCGGTCATGTTAGCTGCACAGGCTATTCGAGCTGGAGACGCGCAGGCCTTTGTCGCAGGTGGTATGGAGAGCATGAGCAATGCCCCTTATCTTCTCCCCAAGGCGCGCACTGGCTATCGTATGGGCGACGGCAAGATCGTCGATAGTGTTGTACATGACGGCCTGTGGTGCGCCTTTGAAGATATCCATATGGGCGAGGAAGCCGAGGTTATTGCGGAGAAATTTGGTGTCACACGCGAAGAGCAGGATCGTTTCTCGCTGCAAAGCCATCAGAAGGCCGCTGCTGCCACGGCTGCGGGACGCTTTAAAGAAGAGATCATTCCCATCGAGATCAAGCAAAAGAAGGGCACTCTTGTCATTGATAGCGATGAACCCATTCGTGGCGATAGCTCAATGGATGCGTTAACAAAATTGATGCCTGCCTTTCGCGAGGGCGGAAGCGTCACTGCCGGCAATGCCCCCGGCCTGAGCGATGGTGCATCAGCAACCGTTGTTGTCGATCAGGCATTCGCGCAAGAGCACAGCCTGACCGTCCTGGCACGGATCACAGGATATGCTTCCGCTGCTATCACACCACGTTATATCTTTGCCGCCCCGCCACGTGCCGTTCACCGCCTGTTAGAGCGTACGGGTCTCAAGATGAGTGATTTTGACCTGATCGAGGTCAACGAAGCCTTTGCTGCGCAGGCCCTTGCCAATGGACGTGAGCTTGACTGGGATTGGTCGCGCGTCAACGTCAATGGCGGTGCGGTTGCCCTGGGCCATCCCATCGGCTCCAGCGGCTCCCGTGTGCTCACAACCTTGATCTACGAGTTGCGCCGCCGTGGCGGCGGACGTGGATTGGCGACGCTCTGTCTGGGTGGTGGTGGTGCCGTAGCGATGTCTGTAGAAGTGTAAACATGACCAGATTGATCATTGTTCACATATGATGTAGGGGCGCAGTTTACAAGCCCGCGTAGGCCAGATCGTTCACATATGATGTAGGGGCGCAGTTTACAAGCCCGCGTAGGCTAACCCATAAATCACCCCCAACATGGTGTAGGGGTGCCGTTCCCTAACCCTCCGTTTATTGAAGAGTTTCGCTTGACAAAGCCGTTCCCTTTCCCTACTATAGAATTGCAATAATTGTTGAAACAAGCAAGATAGCAGGCAAGATGGAGTTCTCATGCTAAAGCGTGTTAAAATTCAAGGATACAAATCTCTCGTTGATGTTGAAGTGAAGCTCCAGCCGTTATCTGTGTTATTTGGTCCTAATGCTGCTGGAAAGAGTAATTTCCTGGATGCGTTGCAACTTTTATCAAGGATTGCGGCAGGGGGAAACTTAAGGTCCGTATTTAGCCCTCCTTACAGAGGGGCACCTTTAGAATCTTTCACATTTGGTGCAGATGGTATACAAGGTCTACGCGCAAAAGAAAAAGTAGTATTTAGTATTGAGGTAGATATAGAAGTTTCTCGCGAGATTCTAGATGATATAGCACATCAACTTCAGGATATAGCTTATGATGTGTCAGAAAATCCTTTTTTTAGGGAAAAATTTCTGCGTTATCGTATTGAAATCGAGATGTTACCGCAATCTGGTACTTTACAAGTGGAAAATGAGTATTTAGCAGCTCTGGATGAGAGTGGAGAGCTAAAAAAACAGCCCCCACTTCTTGAGACCCAGATAGACACATTTACTCTTCAACGTCGAACTCCCAATATAAGAGTGGCTTTAAAACGGCGACCAGCAGGAAGAAGTATCTTTACTGATTATTACTTTACTGAGTTTCCCTATTTAGAAACTTTGCGGCAAGAACTACTTAGCTGGTCATTTTTCTACCTTGAGCCTAGAGAACATATGCGTATTTCCACCCCAATCAGAGAAGTACATCGTATAGGTGAAATGGGAGAGGATATCTCTGCTTTTCTTAATACTTTATATTATGCGGATGAGACTCAATTCAGAGCGGTTGAAAGTGCTCTCCATATGATTGTGCCGTCGATCACCGGGATAAATGTAGATATTAACAATTTAGGTGAAATAGAACTGACTTTTATGGAGGGACAGACTCCGATTTCTCCCCGAACTGTATCCGATGGAACACTGAGAGTATTGGGGTTGCTCGCTCTAAGCGGTGTGAAGGAAAAGCCATCTTTGATCGGTTTTGAAGAACCAGAAAATGGTATTCATCCACGCCGTCTTCAACTTGTCGCTTCTTTGTTGAAATCCCGTGCAATGCATAATTCTCAGGTTATTGTAACGACTCATTCACCTGATCTACTCGATTTTATTTCTCATGAGAACCTGTTCATGTGTTATAAGCGAAATGGTCACACGATTATTGAGCCATTTTCTAATCGAGAAACACCTGATAGTAATAATACTTTAGATGGTGAAGACGAGGAATTAATGGTATCTGAACGAGTTCTGCGAGGTGATTTTGATGCCTAAAGTTAGTTTCTTTGTAGAGGATTTTGGTCACGAGGCATTTCTTGAGGCATTATTACGACGATTTGAGAAAGAGTACCGTGTAAGTGTCGGTGACATAAAACGTGGAAGTGTGCGTGGTGGACATGGAAAAGCTATCAATGAGCTAAAGCAATACATACGTTATCTCCAAAAAGGGAAAGAACCTCTGCCAGATCTAATCATAGTGGCGATAGATGGAAATTGCAAAGGCTTCCTGGAACGTAAAAAGCAGGTAGATGAGGTTGTGAAAGATCTGGGTGAAAGAGTAATAAGTGCTATCCCAGATCCTCACATTGAACGTTGGCTCTTGCTAGATTCTGATGCATTTAAACAAGTTCTAGGCAAAGGATGTACATCACCCACTTACAAGTGTGAACGTGACCTTTACAAGAAGCTTCTTGATGCCGCTGTAACGAATGCTGGAAAAGAGTCGTTGTTTGGTGGACTCGAATATGCTTCACTGCTTGTTCCTGTGATGAATCTGGAGTATCTGGAGCGCACGGAAGAATCTTTGGGAAGGCTTCTCAAGGCGTTAAGGCACAAGTTTCAAGAATGGCAGCGTACTGATCCGCAACAACCTCAAACACCCCCTGATACTAGCAATCCCCCTGTATAAGTATTACAATATCGTGGTAAAAACTGTAGCGCAACGCAAGTCACAACTCCCAGAGGAGACCTCACCACTATGCTTGAGCAAAGATCGACAGAGTCACAGCCGCCTATTGTCGAACAGGGCACCCTTTTCGATGCTGCGGAATTGGAGCGCCTGACCGTAAAACAGACAACATGGGAAGAGACGACACTCAAGAAAGCGCTTGAACGCATGCCTGAACGCCCACACCTGGTGACAACATCGAGCGTCCCCATCGAGCGCGTCTACACGCCACAGGATAATGCGCCGTTTGATTATACACGCGACCTTGCGATGCCGGGCGAGTATCCCTATACGCGCGGTGTGCAACCAACCATGTATCGTGCTCAACCCTGGACCATGCGCATGTTTGCAGGCTTTGGGACCGCCGAAGATACCAATAAACGCTTCAAGTATCTGCTCAAACAGGGCCAGACCGGCCTCTCTACCGCGTTCGATATGGCGACGCTCTACGGCTATGATACCGATCATCCTCTGGCAATGGGCGAGTTTGGCAAATGTGGTGTTGCAATCTCTTCGTTGGCCGATATGGAGATCTTGTTCGCCGACCTGCCGCTGGATAAAATCACAACTTCTATGACGATCAATAGCCCCGCCGCCGCTATCTGGGCCATGTATATTGTGAATGCCGAGAAGCGCGGTTTTCCTATGGCCTCGCTCGGCGGAACGCTGCAAAATGATATATTAAAGGAATATACAGCACAAAAGGAATTTCTTTTCCCACCTGAACCCTCGCTGCGCCTGGTTGTTGATACGATAGAGTTTGGTACGCGTCATATGCCACGTTGGAACACGATCAGCATCAGCGGCTATCATATCCGCGAAGCTGGCGCGACGGCTGTGCAGGAATTGGCATTTACACTTGCTGACGGGCTGGCTTATGTTGATGCCGCTCTGGCGCGTGGCCTGACGATCGATGAGTTCGCACCGCGTCTGTCCTTCTTTTTTGATGTACACAATGATTTTTTTGAAGAGATTGCTAAGTTCCGGGCTGCTCGTCGCCTCTGGGCCAGATTAATGCGCGACCGTTATGGAGCCAAAGATCCGCGCTCCTGGCTTATGCGTTGTCATGCTCAGACGGCTGGCGTCTCTCTAACTGCGCAGCAGCCAGATAATAATGTTGTGCGTACTACCATTCAGGCGTTGGCCGCTGTTCTGGGCGGTACGAACTCGTTGCATACGAACGCGCTCGACGAGGCGCTGGCCCTGCCTACTGAACGTGCTGCCTTGATTGCGCTACGAACACAACAGATCATTGCCAGCGAGAGCGGTGTGACCAATACTGTCGATCCCCTCGGCGGCTCTTACTTCATCGAGGCCCTGACCAATCAGACCGAACAGGCGGCAATGGACTACCTGCAACGCATCGATGCTCTGGGCGGTGTGCTTCCCTGTATCCAGAATGGCTTTTTCCAACGTGAGATCGCCGAATCGGCCTATCGATACCAGCAAGAGATCGATCAGCACGAGCGCACCATCGTTGGTATCAACGGTTATGCGGTAGAAGAAGAGGTCAAAGTGCCGACCCTTTATGTTGACTATGTAGGTGAGAAGGCTCATCTTGAGCGTCTTAATCGTGTGCGGCGTGAGCGTAACCAGACAACTGTGCGGCAAACTCTTGCTAATCTACGTAGTGCCTGTGAAGGAACCGAAAATACTATGCCCGCGCTACTCGAAGCCGTCAAAGCCTATGCTACCCTAGGTGAAATCATGGATGTTTTTCGCACAGTCTTTGGCGAATACATGGAACCTGCTGTATTTTAGCTATTGGGAGGAAAACATGTCTCAGATACAACGCCAGGGCCTGGCCAAAAAAGCTACCCTGACGGACGTGGATATTACAGAGATTAAGCAATTGACAGATGTGTGTAATGCATATGAAAATCTTTATATGCGCCTGGGCTTTAGCATGTTACGTGAGCGTTCTGGTCGTGTATATAATGATTTCCTCTACTATGAGCGAAACGTGCTTGTCGGTTATCTTGCTCTGGAGGAGTGGGGAACGGACGAAAAAGAGCTTATTATTATGGTGCATCCAGACTTCAGGCGCAAAGGAATTTGTACAGCTCTGCTGGTTGCAGCACGAGAAGAAGGCCAACAAAGACAAATCTCCCGCTTCCTGCTGGTCTGTGAACAATCATCATCTAGCGGGCAGGGATACATAAAAGCTATTGGAGCCAGATTGGACTTCTCCGAGCATGAAATGGTGCTGGCAAGCTTCCAGGAGCGTTCTACATTTGATGAGCGTCTTTCTTTCCATGAGGCTGGGAGAGGTGACATTGATGTTGTTGCAAAAGTACTATCCGCAAGCTTTGACGAGCCTGAGCCATTGGCAACGGCAAACTTACTAAAGCGCTTTGCGCAGGAGCCACGTCCGCGCATCTACCTGGCAACCCTTGGCGAGGGTGAAGTGAGTTGTAAGGAACCGATAGGATCGCTGCGCCTCGACGAATTTGATGGCGTTGTTGGTATCTATGGTTTTGGCGTGGTGCCAGATTACCGTAGACGTGGCTATGGTCGTCAAATACTGGAAGAGGCGATCCGCATGGTCCGTGCTACAAGCCAGCAACCTATTATGCTTGATGTGGAGACGGACAATATTCCCGCTATTGGACTCTACACATCCTGTGGCTTCCGTATCAAAACAACATATGATTACTATAATGTATCGACATAAGTACTTTGTCAAATTTCAATCGATCCATTCTGTCCCTGGGTAGGGGC
>JACDAE010000655.1 GCA_013695595.1 Ktedonobacteraceae bacterium
CGTTTCACCCAAAAGGATAGAGAGCCGGAAACATCCTTATGAATGTCCAAAAAGGGACAGGTGCCGATGCATTCAATGATGCAACAATCCCTTTTAATAAATTATCAGACACTATAAATATGGTCAATACCTTTATGCGCGTATCACCGCTAATGCTCCTATATCTGGCGGTAAGGGCGTCTGTGCACCGGGACTTGTGGCGGGGTATCCATGAGCGATTTTTGCATCAAAGGGAGCGCGAACCAGACATTGCCCAGCCCGAAGAGCGTTCCGGTGATCATGCGTAGATACCATGTGCTCTCGCGCAGGCCGAACATCTGCGTGGTGCCGTCCAGGGCCATCGGCAAGATCATCAATACCCAGACCCACCAGGGGATGCCAGGCAGGCGTTTTTTTGTCAGGACGAAGACCAGGCTGCCAAGGAACATCGCCGTGTAGATGGTAAAGTTGCGTTCGCAGAGGCCCAACTGATGACCGAAGACATAAAACGAATGCGAAGGGATCTGGGCGCAGACGTAATGCAATGCATAGAAGAGCGGCTTGGCGATGACATCCAGGCCGAAGTATGATAGGAAGGGGATCGCAATAGCGATAGAGACGAGCGTACCAAGCGCAATCGTAATCATGTGTGCCCAGTACTCCAGCAAGAAATCGCCGATGCTATGCATGATACGTCCAAACATGCCTCTCTTCTTTACGCTGGTGGGCAGGTAGGGTGCGCCTGGGTGCCCGATCTGTTGCATTGCCATGCTCTTTTCCCCTTGACTATTCGTCTGTTCTTTGCGTCTCTTGCCTATTATGAAAAGCGTGCGTCAGTTCGTTATAGTCTATACGTCCCTCGGCAGCGAGCGTTTCATTGATCATGATGACCGGGATACGATAGCGATAGCGCTCGAAAAGCTCAGTATCGCGGCGTATATCTATTTCGGTCAATTCGTATGCAGTCTGGGCCGCAATTTCGTCGAGCATATCACGAGCGTCGTCGCACAGGTGACAGCCTGCCTTAGTATAAAATGTCACCTGAGGTGGCGTGGGTGATTGTGATCGATCCATGACAGGCTCCCATGATGTATATTTTCTCCTATGATAGCATAATCGCTGGAGATTGAATAGGGGCGTAGGAGCCTCGGGTGCGGCTCAGATTTTCGCATTGGAACCACCATCCCGGTAGGGAAGCCATTTATTATTCCGGGGTTGCCCCGCAATGAAGCCGCCCCGGAATAATAAATGGCTTCCCTACCTCATTGATATCCGGGTTAAGATTTTAACCTGGTGCCCTACAGCATTGATCGCAACCTGTTAGCTGGCAACGCTGCTTTTGGTGAGGTTATAGAGTATACTTTCTAGACTGGAATAGATAGTGAGAAAAATACATGATACAAGAACAAGCAAAAAACGATGCGCCTGAAATTATACAAAAAATCAAACCACTGTTGCGTGGCTGGTTCCATGCGGGAGCGGCGGTAGCATCCATTATTATTACTATAATACTGTGCTGGTTGAGCCGCAGTGACGGACCACGCTTCATTTCTATGCTTATCTTTGGGTTGAGCATGATTGAGATGTACGGCGTCAGCGCGATCTATCATATCATCACGTGGAACCCGGCGCGGCGGCGTGCCTGGCGTGCCGTCGATCATGCAAACATCTTTGTCTTGATCGCGGGAACCTATACGCCGTTATGTTTTAATGTCTTGGATGGCTGGGTACGTGTGGTGTTATTGACGACGATCTGGCTGCTGGCGGTGCTGGGTGTCGGCTTCGCGTTACTCTCATTGAAGTACACGACTCCACGCTGGCTCAATGCGAGTCTTTATGTGATCATGGGCTGGGTCGTTGTGCTGGCTTTGCCTGCATTTCTAGCGGTATTGCCCTGGACGGCCATTGCAACACTTTTGCTCGGTGGCGTACTCTACACAATTGGGGCGGTCTGCTATGCACGCCGTAAGCCGAATCCGTGGCCGCGTGTGTTTGGCTATCATGAGATCTTCCATTTGATGGTAATTGCCGGAAGTGCCGCTTTTATAGTATGCGTCTGGATCTGGGCGCTGCCCTTTCCACGCCTCTAGCTCTTTGCGGTGGGACGATCTTTCTTGCGGATCACGAAATGTAGCCCACTGATCTCAGTGGAGACCGAGCAGTTCTTGTTGTCGACCAGTCCCATCTCAGGACCGATGGCAATCAATTCGCGCTGATCAACATAGCCAGGTTTGCCACGTTTATAGGCCAGAAGCCAGATGCTGCCCGTAGGCTGTAAACGTGGCTGCCAGCGTTGCATCAATGAGATTGCTTCCAGTTTGTAATACTACAACAATGGCTCCATTGGGAAAAGAGATTCAGACATCTTTACAAAAGATCTCAATGAGCTTCGACTTAAGCGATCGAACATAACAATATTCAATGGTTGACTTATTTTTGCCCGTAAGGTATGGTATGCAGAAATGAAGTGGTGAGTATTTGGCCTCTCTCTATCCAAATAAATGTAATCAATAGCACCATTTTTACAGCATGGATGGAATAGATGGAAGAAGATATACGAACATGGCGAACTGTCCTGGGCGAAGTCATTCGTTCTTCCACATTGCGTCAGCGCCTTGCACAAGACCTCCATGTAAAACCAATTACGCTGACACGATGGGCAAACAACATCTCGCAGCCCCGTTCAGATGCTTTGCGAGCGCTCCCTGCTGCTCTACCCAGTTTGCAGCAAGAACTTACTGAATTAATAGAGCGCGAATATCCCAACCTGTTTGCGACTGAAACGCACGATTCCCAAAGGGTGCAGGGGATTCCTGCGGTGTTCTATGCTCGTTTCTTTCGTGATTATACGGCCCTTCCAACAAATATTCGTGATGCATCACTGCGTTTGCTTGCAATGCAACAACTTCTAGTGCAGCTTGATCCGCAGCAGAGAGGAATGGCCGTTTTCATTGCCCAATGTACCCCACCTTCTCTATACAGCAGCGTTTCCAGCCTGTTCAAAGTAATTGGGCGCGGTACCGCTCTCTGGGAGGATACCTTTCCGTATCAGGCACAACTGTTTGGGGTGGAGTCGCTGATCGGCAATGCACTGCAAATGGCGCATCCTCTCATGGTGCAGAATGCTGACGAACATGTATACCTGTACCCCGGTCAGCACATGGCAGCGGTAGAGAGCAGAGTTGCCATTCCCGTTATTTTAGCCGATCGAGCAGCCGGTTGCCTGTGTGCTTTGAGTAGTCGGCCAGCCAGTTTTTCCCCAGAACAGATTGCCCTTCTTCAGGATTATGCAGAGGTAGTAACCATTACCTTCAGCTCTGAGGAATTTTACGCTTTACAAGATATAAAGCTAGGTGTCATGCCTGTATTTGAGGAACAACAGCCCTATCTCAAGACATTTCAACAGCGTGTTTTGCAAACATTGAAAGACGCTGCCACTCGCCAACACCTTCTCACGCGTATACAGGCAGAGCGTCTTATATGGCAAGAATTTGAGCACATATTTCTCCATGTACCCTTCTCTGGCAATACAACTGATAAGGAGCTTTTTCATGACTCAATCTGACGCGCATGAGCAATCTACTAATACCTACTTTGTAGAAGCGGAAAGTAGCGCTGAAATGGCACGCCTCATCGATCAGGATCGGATTTTTACAAAGGCGATGGGAGGGCTCTTCTCGGAGCAGGAAGATCTTTCGACCATTGTGGATGTGCTGGATGTTGCCTGTGGACCTGGCGGTTGGGTGCTGGATGTTGCTCGTCACTACCCTGATATGGAAGTGACAGGGATCGATGTTAGCAAGATCATGATTGAGTATGCATCTACCTATGCGCAGGTGCGTAAGCTACCGAATGCACACTTCCAGATGATGAATGCTCTTGAGCCGCTGCAATTTCCTGACGCCTCTTTTGATCTGGTGAATGCGCGTACTATTGCTGGTTTCGTTTTCCCCTCTGTCTGGTCGAAGTTGCTTGCCGAATGTAAGCGCATCTTACGACCCGGTGGGATACTACGACTCACCGAGCCTGAATGGGGATTTGCCAACAAACCTGCCTTTGAAACATATTGTGCTCTGGTGAATCGCGCCCTCTTCCTGAGTGGACGTAGCTTCTCTCCCACGGGCAAGCACATTGGCATTCATCCTCTGTTGAAGCACCTGCTGGTCGATGCTGGTTTCTCTTCGGTTGACATCAAAGCGCATGTGCTCGATTATTCTGCGGGTGTGGTTGCTCATCATTCTATGTATGACGATTGTGTGATCGGCTTCAAGCTGTTACAGCCATTTATGGTTGCCTCTGGTGTTGGTACGCAGGAAGAGATTGAGCAATTGTACGACCAAGCCATGAACGAGATGCACCTGGATGATTTCTATGGGATTCTTTACCTGCTTACCGCGTGGGGCGTTGTGGCGTAGAAAACGTAGGTGGGCCATTCCTGCAAGACGCCCAAAAAAATGCTATCCTTTAATGGTGGGCACACAATGAATAGGCCCATCTTTTAGTAGTACATCAAGAAGGCAGCATTGTAAATGACGCAGGATCTCTTTACCCCTTTTCAAGCACGCCTTTCCGCGATAGGAGGCGAGAGTTATCTCGTCGCCGACCTCATCCAGGCAACAGAGGTAATGGTTACACACCCGGCACTGGCAGAGAAAGACGTAATAGTTCCGCCCCATTTTGCCGAACTCGCCCCTTGGGGCACGATCGTCTCGCTGTTACGTGATCAAGGTATCCAGATTCGGGAAGCAGGCAGCCCGGCCAGCGTTGCCGATGCACCGGTTGGCCTCTCCAGCGCCGCCCTGGCTGTTGCCGAGACTGGTTCGGTCCTGTTAGCCGAGAATGCACTGGAGGCGCGGGTGGTGAGCATGTTGACGCTGACCCACTTCGTCCTCGTGCAAATAGACGATCTTGTGCCAATGCTGGATGAAGTGGGTGCCTACCTGGCAAAGTTTAGCAAGGCTGGACCAGAGCAACGCCATTATGTCTCCCTGGTGACTGGTCCAAGCCGTACATCGGATATTGAGCGCTCGCTGACGATAGGTGTGCAGGGTCCGAAGGCATTGTGTGTGCTTGTTGTGCAAAATAGAGAAGAGAAGAAAAAATGACGTTACAAGACAATGTTCCATCCTCTTCGCAGTATGCAGGTGATGTACTGCCAGCCGAGAATGCTCTGACCCATTCCGCTCCCGTTCAGCAGTTGCCTGCGCTAGAGGGTGCCAGCCCTACGCATGAAGATCAACCATTTGATGTGCGCCTGAAGCATGCGCTCGACGACAAGAATTTACAGCGTGCGCTGGGACGTTTTGCTCCCGGCTGGCGTGCATCGCGCAGCACTGTTTTTGCCGCCGAAGAAGCTGATTATGGGCCCGATTATAGCTTCGTCAATCTGCGTTCGATGTTACGGGATGCCAAAGATAATGCAATCACGCGCCAGCCGGAATTAATTGCACAATTTAAAGCCAATGCAGAGGCGGCAGGGGCCATTATTTACGAGGCGCGAACGGCGGAAGAAGCAAACCGCTATATTTATGAACTCTGTCAGCGCAAAGGCATCGAGTTGGTCGTCAAATCAAAGACGATGGTCAGCGAAGAGACCGAACTCAATGCCTATCTGGAGGCTCGCAACATCAAGCCCGTTGAAACCGACCTGGGCGAATGGGTGGCGCAGCTTGATCACGAGCGCCCTTCGCATATGGTCATGCCGATCATCCACAAAACGCGTCAGCAGGTTGGAGCGATCCTCTCCGAAGCCACGGGCCGTGAGATCTCGCGTGAAGACATCGCCGAGCAGGTGGGAGTCATTCGCGTTGAGCATCGCAAGTCATTTCTGAGCGCAGGCATGGGGATCAGCGGTGCCAATGCCTTGATCGCCGAGAGCGGCACCGTTGTGATGATGACGAATGAAGGCAACGGACGCCTGGTTACATCGCTGCCCCCCGTGCACGTGGTGATGGCAGGCTATGAAAAGCTGCTTGGCACTTTTGAGGATGCCGTAACGCAGATACGCCTGCTGGCCCGTAGCGCGACCGCGCAGCCCATTACCAGCTATACCACGTTTATCACAGGCCCGGCGACCCCTGAGAAAGAGATGCATATCGTCCTTATCGATAATGGGCGCAGCGAGATGCGTGCCGATCCCCATTTCAAGGATGCGCTGCGTTGTATTCGTTGTGCGGCATGCGCCAATATCTGCCCTGCCTATCAAGAAGTGGGCGGTCATGCATTCGGGTATATCTATAGCGGCGCGATTGGCCTTGTTGTGACACCTTTCCATCATGGCATCGATGCTGGTGCAGGTCCACAGAGCCTATGTATGAGCTGCAATGCCTGTGAGACGGTCTGCCCCGTGGAGATACCCCTGGCCAGCCTGATCCTTGATGTGCGCAAGCGTACTGTGGAGAAAAAAGGACTCAACCCGATCAAAAAAGCCGTGTTTGCCTTGATGGCACATCCACGCGTCTTTGGCTTCTTCACGCGTCTCGCCAGCATCGGGCAACTACCCATTACGCTAGGGAGCCAGTATATTCGTGCGCGTAATTTCGGCCCTCTGGCCCGTATGCCCTTTGTACAATCAGTGGCGCATCTGGCAAGCTGGCGTAGTCTTCCCGCTTTTGCCATCAAGCCTTTGCGCGATAGGGTAGATGAGAAAAAGCTGCTTGAGGGTCCACAACGGACAAAGAAGCTCGACCTGAAAGTTTGTTATTTCGCGGGTTGTATGACGGATCGGCTCTATCCCGAAATGGGCGAGGCGGTCATCCGAGTATTGGAGTCCGTGGGTGTGCAGGTCGTCTTTCCCAAAGCGCAGAACTGTTGTGGCCTGCCATCGCTCAACTCAGGCGATCGGCGTGGTGGACTGGTGATGGCGAAGCAGACGATCGTTGCTCTTGAGAATGCGCTGGACGAACATCACGCCGATTATATTCTCAGCGCCTCCACCAGTTGCGTTGTGACCGTTGTGCAGGATTATATCCGTCTATTCGAGGATCTGCACTATGATGGCTGGTTGCGGAGAGCACATGCGTTGGCCGCAAAGACGATTGACTTCGCCGGTTTTATGGATCGTGTGGTATTGGACAGCGATGTGATGCTCCCCATTCGGCAAAATGTGCAGCGGGATATGATTGTGACCTACCACGATTCCTGCCAATCGTGCACCAGCCTGGGCTTGCGTTCCGAGGCGCGACGCGTGATTCAGGATGTCTTGAAGTTAGAGTTGCACGAGATGCCGCAATCGGACGTGTGCTGTGGCTTTGGCGGCTCCTTCTCCATCGAACATGGTGATGTGGCGGAGAAGGTGCTCGACAAGAAGCTGGTCAATGCTGAGAGCACGGGCGCGAACATTCTCGTTTCCGATAATCCCGGTTGCCTGATGCACCTGCGCGGAGGCGTCGATGTGCGCGGGAGAAAGATGCGTGTGTTGCATCTGGCACAGTTGATTGAAGAATGTCTAGAATAGTACACAATATCCGTAGAGGTAGGGGAGCCATTTATTATTCCGTGGAATTAAAAAATGTCATAGAGGTAGGGGAGCCATTTATTATTC
>JACDAE010000657.1 GCA_013695595.1 Ktedonobacteraceae bacterium
GTCCTATACTGTCATCTTATGGCTTTGTATTGCGTTGTAAATCAATGAATGTAGTATAAAAAGAGAGTGGAACAATGCGTTACTCGTTTAAATTCAGTACTTTATCCTCTATGTTGATGAAAGGGGCATCGGTCCTATGAGTACAACTGCGTATATTTTTCTAGCCACGAATCCAGCGGCGACAGGTGGTAATATAACAGACAATTTGAAGAATTTTGTTGGCCCACTTATAGCCTGTACGGTTGCCTTTCTGGTCATTTTCTGGTTAAGCCTGGTGATATGGGCATTCCGCGATATTCGTGCTCGGACACAAGATTTCTTGTCTCAAGTGCTTGCGGTTGTGCTGGTCGCAGTTTTTCCTATTGGTGGCCTCTTCATCTATCTGATTCTGCGTCCGCGTCAGACGTTGGCCGAAATCTATGAGCGCCAATTGGAAGAAGAATCCCTTCTGGCTGAGATGACCGAGCGCCAGACGTGCAGCAACTGCCATGCCCGTATTGAATCAGATTTTCAGGTCTGCCCATCCTGTGGCCAAAAGCTGAAACGTTCCTGCCCTAAGTGTGAGCGCCTGCTGGAACTCCGCTGGACATTCTGCCCTTATTGTGCAACGAATGTGGCTGGTGGACCTGGACCAATGCCAAACATGCCAGGTATGCCTGTAATGGGAAGAAGTAACGCGGGTATTCCAAGTGGCAGTATCCCAGGTGGGAGCATGTCAGGTATTCCAAACGGGAGCATTCCAGGTGGAAGTATGTCAGGTATTCCGAATAGTAATATGCCAGGGATGCCTATGGGTGGACCTCCTCAAGGTAACCGTTATTAGGTTTTCCTGCCCACTTTCACGCGGAGAAAGTACTGGTTGTATGGTTATAGAAGGTGTATTTACGAGAGACGTCTGCATCGGCCTGTAAAGAGCCGCTGGCGTGATAAACGCACCTTCTGTGACAAAAGAAATATGAAGCAATCCCCCATTTGCCCCGCTTCTTTCGCCATCCTACGAAATGTGATATAATGAGGTGACCAAATGTGGGCACATTACCACATTTATTGTGTTCTGTTGGAACACCTTTTATAGGTGTAGGCTAGCCTTCCACAAGAACTCACCTTCCTACACATCAGTGCGTGTGCGCTTATGCCTTGAGGTGAGCTTATCCTTATTGGAGTTTTTTGATGGCGAAGACGCGAGAATCGATAATGGCAGAGCAATTTCCTGATGATAATTCTGAAGCTCTCAGTAATAATAATAGTAACGGCAACGGCAATGGTAATGGTAATGGAAAGGTAAATGGAGGTGGTAGTGAGGATTATGGTGGACAAAACATCCAGATTCTCGAAGGATTAGAGGCTGTACGCGTACGCCCAGGTATGTATATTGGCGCAACGGATCAGCGTGGTCTGCACCATCTCATTTACGAAGTTGTCGATAATAGTATTGATGAAGTGATGGCTGGTCATGCCGATACTGTAAAAGTTACCATCCATGTCGATGGCTCAGTCACTGGTGAGGATAACGGACGTGGTATTCCCGTAGATGAGCATCACCAGCGTCCAGGAATGTCGACGCTTGAGGTAGTGATGACGGTTCTCCATGCTGGAGGTAAATTCGGTGGTGGTGGTTATCAGATCAGTAGTGGTCTGCATGGTGTTGGTGTTTCAGTTGTGAATGCCCTCTCTGAATGGTGTCAGGTTGATGTGAAACGCGATGGTCGTCTCTGGCGGCAGCGTTATGAAAAGGGTATCCCTGTTACAAAGTTGCTTGATGTTGGCCCGGCTGAGGGAGGTGGTACAGTGACCTCTTTTCTGCCAGACCTCACCGTAATGGAGACGCGTGACTATAGCTTTGATATTCTTGCACAGCGTTTCCGTGAAATGGCTTACCTCAATCGCGGGATGACTATCAGCCTGGTTGATGAGCGTACCGATCGAGAGGCAACTTTTTACTTCGAAGGCGGCCTGGTTTCCTTTGTACGCTACTTGAATAAAAATAGAAATACCCTGCAAGCTCGCCCTGTCAGTCTGACGCGTGAAGTCGATGGCATGAAGGTTGAGGTAGCCTTACAGTACAACGATAGTTGGACATGCACTGAATTCTCCTTTGCTAATGGTATCAACACTGTTGATGGAGGAATGCATATCACTGGTTTCCGTAGTGCTCTTACGCGTACACTTAATGATTACGCACGTAAGGTCAACCTGCTCAAAGAAAAAGATGGCAATCTAACCGGAGATGATGTGCGTCAGGGGTTGACTGCTGTTGTCAGTGTTAAGATACCTAATCCGCAGTTTGAGGCTCAGACCAAGAGCAAGCTCAACAACGCCGAGGTTCGCCCAATCGTCGAAGCAATTACAGCCGACATGTTAGCGCAGTACCTGGAGCGCACACCGAGCGAAGGTAAAGCGATCATTGATAAGTGCCTCACGTCTGCGCGTGCTCGTGAAGCTGCCCGTGCGGCCAAAGATCTTATTCAGCGTAAGAATGCCCTGGACACAACGCTCCCTGGGAAACTAGCTGATTGCAGTGAGAAGCGTGCTGATCGTTGTGAACTCTATCTGGTGGAGGGCGACTCCGCTGGTGGCTCGGCAAAGCAGGGACGTGATCGTCACTTCCAGGCTATTCTCCCACTACGAGGAAAAATTCTGAACGTAGAGCGCGTAGGACTCGATAGAGTCCTCAAAAATGAAGAGGTCAAAAACATCATTACGGCCATCGGGGTTGGCATCGACGAACACTTCAACATGGCCAGGTTGCGTTATGGCCGCATCGTAATCATGTGCGACGCCGATGTAGATGGCGCTCATATCCGTACGCTATTATTGACCTTCTTTTTCCGCCATATGGCTCAACTGATTACCGACGGTCATCTGTATATCGCGCAACCGCCTTTGTTCCACATCAAGGTGGGCAAACAAACGCGCTTCGTCTATACAGATGAGGAACGGGATGAGATCGTCACCGAGTATAGTGCAGCGCACAATGGGAAAGAGCCAGAGGTCGGTCGCTATAAAGGTCTGGGTGAAATGAATCCTGATACATTGTGGGATACCACTATGGACCCTGAAAAGCGTACCATTCTACGCGTTGATATTGAAGAGGCCATAGAGGCCGACAAAATCTTCAATATGCTCATGGGCGATGAAGTAGGTCCCCGCAAGCGCTTTATTGAAAGCCACGCCAAGAGTGCGAATCTGGATGTGTAAGGAACAATAACATGATCACTCAGGAAGAAGCCAACCAACTTATCACCCAGGCGTTTGCTCTTGTTCGCGCCTGTCCAGAAGGGCGCGTCACAACCTATAGCTGGCTCGCGCGAGCACTCGGCTATCCACGAGGTGCACGCATGCTTGGGTGGATTATGAATGAGGCTTTTGAAGGGATTCCCGCCCAGCGTGTCATCAATAGTAAAGGCGAGTTGACTGGCAGTTGGGCATTTGGGCAACCGGGCACAATGCGCCAGTTACTAGAAAATGAAGGCGTCCTCTTTTTAGAAAGAGGACGCGTCGATCTCAAACGGTATGGATGGGACCCCAATAGCGACCTGAGTGCAGACGAGCTTCAGGCACTTTTCACCGCTGCACAGCCAGTTATTGCTAGTGAGGGGCTTTTACGCCTCTTACGTACAGATCTCGCTTCACCATTTCGCGTATCTTCACTTCAAAAAAACTCATAGCCTCTTTCCAGGGAATGTAATCTGGCAATCTGCCTGTCAAGAAAATTTTGACTTTTGAGTTATAGTAGTAACAGGGTGTATTTATTCTGTCAGAGATGGTTGGAAATCAGCAAATGCACATGTAATTACGTGTTGCAAGAAGAAAGGCAGGCATTCATGGATTTTGATCCTAACCTCGTCAAAAAGGCGCTTGATGCCGTTCCATATCCGATTGGTAAATCCCATCTCATTCAACTTGTAGGACAGCATGGAGTCAATGAGCAGGTTGTTGGAATGTTGGAACTTCTACCTGACAAAACCTTTAATTCGTCCGCAGAAGTCCAGGAAATGATCAGCAAAGGTTCTGGTAACCTTGGAAGCATGAGCAACCTGGGTGGCCTTTTTAAGTAATGAATAAAGACATATGCCCTCTCAAGTATTCGCTGGGAGAGCATATGTCTTTATTCATTACTTTGGTTAGAAATCTTTGCCCTATGTATTATGGAAAGGTTCTGAACTATGTATAAGCGCAATGTCAGGTAGAGCACTCTCTCTGGCCTATTGTCTCCAGAAGAAGTTGTGCCAGTTCAGTAATTTCTGTGCGAAAGCGAATGTTGTCGCCAGTTGATCTTAACACTGACCATAAAGCAAAGTTGCCAGGTATTGGGGTATCCGTAATGCCAGGAAAGCGAGGGAGCGCCTCCGCAATTGCCTTTTTTAGTGGTTCCTCTAATTTTGAAAATGATATATATGCGTATTCCTCATGCTCAGAAACAACTAGAAGATTACGACCATAGAATTGTACTTTGCCTGAAATCCCCTGACACGAAAAACGTGTCGTCACTCCGGGTATGCGATTAAGCAGCTCTACCGCAGAACGAATGTAAGGATCAAGCTCATTGGCATCTGGTGTGAAGGCATTATCAATGTATTGGATCCTTGTGTATTCCGGCAATGCAAGAATAGACTCGTAATACCTGCTGATCCAATGAAAAAAGTCACGGGCTTTATTTTCATATTCATATGAATTCGTGGAATGAAGTTGTTCTCCAAATAATGTGTACAGATTACGTAAAAAGAGTGCATTCCGTTTTGCCCATGGAGCCTCTCTTGCTATAACCTGTTGCCTATATATTTCATTGGTGGCGAATTTGCGGCAAAAACTACGAATATGCTGCTTGCTCGACTCCTCAAAATAGAAGTCGCGTAGGAAGTGTTCATTGCTAAAGAAGCAACTTTCTCGTTGCAGGATGCGTGCATCAAAGCAATTCCTATCAAGTTCTAGCAACACCCTGTGCATAAAGTCTACTTCCAGGCGCTGCAATGCGATGTTCATCTGCTTACGTAGATCGTTTATCCGGTATTTGATTTTTGCAGACTCTGTCTTTCTTTGAGAGGAAGTGAGAGAGGGGCTTTGTAGATCCGCTATTTCATTCTCGAAAAGACGACGATGATTATTTTTCTCCTGTTCTAGCTGAATGTGAAAAGACGATTTATAAGGTTCCAGTAATGCTTTGGCCAATTGCTGAGGCTTAAATTGCGCAAGTGGCATAGTTGCAGTATTTATTTTCTCCGCATACCAGACTGTGAGCTGGTTGGTTCCCGTCTCTGCGCCAGTGTCAAGTTCTACACGAAACAAATAGTTATCGTAATACATTTTATCTACTTCCGTCCTCATAATAGACCACCTCCCAACAATGCTATATAGAGAAACATTCATCACCAACATCTGCATTTGTAATGCAAGCACCTTGAGCTTGCGTAACGTTCTTGCCCTGGAAAGCCTGCCCCATCCAGGAGCAGTTGTTGTTGTATACGTAGTTACATAGTTTGTTGTCTGTTCTTTTAAAGCTGTCCCGCTTCGAATACGGGTCGCCAGATCTTTTGTATACGGTGCAGGCCCACGTTGTTCTTCTCGCAATACATCTACTGTATAACGATACAACTGTAATGCCTCTTGCCGCCTTCCTTGTTCGACCAATAAGATCATCAGGCGGCATAATGCATCTTCATCGGTTGGATTCTCCTCTAGAAAGGCATAGAGCAATTCTTCGGCCTGCCATACGCGCTTTTCTTTTAAATAAAGCTCAACCAGCTTATAGAGTATACGCCTGCGCACACCGTTAAGTGTATGACGCCGCCTTTGTGTCCAGATATAGGTCAGATCATCTTCGAGAAACTCACCATGGACAAGGGCATGGGCCTTCTCCAAAAGAGCCAGCGGATTTTGCCCTTGACTAGTAACACGCAACGCTTGAGTTGAGTACGCAAGCAAAGCATCTGCATCGACCCAAAGTAGCGGTTGTGCTGCAAGTTTGAAACTGATACCTCTTGAGGTGTGGGTGGTCAGTAGAAGACTCTCCCCGCTACTCACCCGCAATACACGACGGCGTAGTATAGAAGCTGCGGCATCAAAGGCATGTTCTGTATTTATACCAGTTCTCTCTGGCCAGATTGTTGAGATCAAACCTTCTCTAGCAGCCCGACGTTGCTCCTGACAAAGCAGAATCTTCAGGAGCACCATCGCTGAATTACGGTTGTCCCACTCTTCAGGCAAGATCCGTGTATAACAGGGTGCCTCCCCTGAATGTAAAGAAGAGGTAACAAGGCGCTCAAGGACAAACTCGCCGAAGGTGATAACCCGTATAAGTGGATATGATGGTCTATACTGCTCATTTGCTTTTTTCATACTCCAGCCATCCCTTCCATCCTGAAATGCAGAAATATTGTCCCAACTACATATCAATGAGAGAAATAAGTTTTTACTCAGAAAAAATCTTATCTGTATGGCTCGATTATAACATAAGCCCTATCACATCTCAGTGAGGAAATCGTGAGTATCTGTGAGGAAATCGTGAGCGTATCGTACCATGTTCACCTGCACTTGAAATAGGAAGGAAGCCACTGGAAGATAGTTTCTTTTGCTGAAATAGAACGTTTTATTGTTCATTTTCTAATAGCAAACCCTGCCGTTGTGCAAGTGCAATCGCTTCGGCTCGCGATTGTACGCCAAGCTTACTATATAAACTTGTGAGGTGAGTCTCGACTGTTTTGACGGATATACTTAAGCGCTGGCCTATTTCAATATTGCGTACTCCCTGCACAACCAGACGGAGTACTGCTAATTCACGGGTTGTTAACGGCTCCATCAGGATAAGTTCATTGTCTTGCTGGTCGCGTAACATACGGCTCACTTCTGGATCAAGGCTCTTTTTACCTTGCGCGACTTCGTGAACAGCCTGGCGTATCTGGCTACCGCGTGCACTTTTGAGCCAGTATCCTTTTGCACCAGTTTTGAGCATCGTTTGAACATAAGCCGCCTGATCGTATGCTGTAAGAACAAGGATGGCAGGCGGTTTGGCCTGTGCCAGCAGGGAGCGAGCTGCACCAAAACCATTCATCCCTTTCATCGCAATGTCAAGAATGACAACATCCGGTTTGAGTTCCTGGCAACATAAAATCGCTTCAATGCCATTTTGAGCTTCTCCAACAACAACTAAGCTGGCATCCTCCTCTAATAGGTGGCGAGTCCCTTCACGCATCATTGTGTGATCATCCACCAGTAAAATTGTGATGTGCCGCTCTGCCACTCTATTTTGTTCACTCATGATATTGCCTCTAAAAATTCTTTCTTTGCTTCAGTTGTGTTTATGGGTTTGTAAAGTGCGCGTATCGTAACGCCGTGCCCTGGATGAGTGCGCAAGTGGAGTTGTCCATTCACTGCTCCCATGCGTTCGTGCATTCCTATCAACCCCAACTGTTCGCTCGTTGTGTTGCCTTTTATAAAGCCATGCCCGTTGTCTCCAATAAGTAGCGACATTCCTACGTGGCTATTGTAACGGAGGCGAATCGTTACTTGCGTTGCCTGGGCATGTTTGAGTATGTTGGAAAGTGCCTCTTGTACTACTCTATAGAAGGCCAATTCTACATCTGCCGGAAGACGAATATTGGCCGTTCCTACACAGGAGACATTGACGGTTAATGCTCCTCTGGTACCTGCCTCTTCACGCCTGGCACGCTGCTCTGTTTGATGCGCCAGCCAGCGGAGAGCCTCTTCCAATCCCAGTTCATCAAGTAAGGGGGGACGCAATTCCAGGCAGGTCTGACGTAGACCAGTAACCAGTGAACGGGCAAGGGGCATTGTATCGGCAACATCGGTTATACTACTTGCATCGGCCAGTTGGCGTACTAGCAGCATCGCCTGTTGCAGCACATCATCGTGCAATTCTAGGGCAAGGTGCCGACGCTCATCTTCTTGCGCTGAGATAACCCGCCGATTCAATGCTGTTAGCTTCTGAGCGTCCGCTTCTGCTTGCTCCAGGTAGCGGCTATTGGCCTCCAGTACAGATAGCTGTGCTGCAAGCGTAACCAGAAAACTTTTATCTTGTCGGCTATAAGGCTCAAAATTGAGCTTAGACCCTACACAAAGGAAGCCGCTGAGATAATCTCCATCGTATAAAGGGAGCAAGAGGACTCCATCCAAAAGCAATGGTTCAGTGGAGCGCTGCCGCAAATGAGTCAGAGCAAGGTTGCCAATTCCTGTAAGCCGGTCAAGAGGTATGAAAGGTGCATTGAGATAGATGCGCCAGGGAGAAGTAGTACCTACTTCTCCATTTCTATGTCCCGGTGTACGTACAATTAAGGCTGTTCCTGTAGAATGCAACAATGTAGTCAGGCGCGGAAGAATAAATGTGCAGATCTGATCGAGATGTTGCAAGCGTGTAAGCTCTGAACTTAAATCACCTAAAGAACGATTATATTCATAAAAATCATGATAGAAGACTTGATCACCAAGGTTACGTACTTTGTTCCAGATAAGTGGAAAGAGCCACAAGCTCAAGCCTATCAGTAATGCATAGAAAGAGAAACGCTTTTCTCCCAAGTCTGGTATATTGCTCTCTATTGTGTGAGAGATCACAATGATAGGAATAATAAAAAGACTGGCTAAAAAGATCCACAAAAGGACACGCATAACCTGACGACTGACCAGGCTGGTGGTGCCCAGAAATTGATGTCGTATTAATGCGTAGCCGCAAACAATAGGTAAAAGCATTAATGGGAGAATATAGATAGTGGAGATGTACGCGAAACTATTGACGACGAATGAGCTATAAGTGATAACATTGTGGTTAAATCTCAGCGTAATTAGAAGCAGAACAATGCCTATCACAATGAGCCGAACGATCTGCTTTTCGTTTGGGTTTAAGCGTCGTAGCCCCCAGAACATGATCCAGATAATAAATCCCATACAGAATATCGTGTATGCATTTGTGAGTAATGATATAGCGATCCGCGCCCAGGGCAGTAAGAGAATGACGGGTACGCTCACTAGAGTCAGAGCGATGCTAATGATCATAGGGATATAGGATGATACCTGTAGGACTCGTATTCTTCTGTGTGTATCTTGCTTACAATTTGGCTGTGGACGTGGCAAGAGTCCGATGAAGGTTGTCGCCATTCCCCAGGTGACCAGCCCCAGAATATAAAGAAGAAGACGTGTCCATAATGTGTTGTTGATGTTGACAAGAAAAAATATGAGGGAAGTAAAGTAGAAAAGAATGTAGGCGATGCGGGCGATTGGGCGATCAGAAGCTCGCAGGTAGATAGTGATTCCTGTCAGGCTAAAGATGATCATGAGCAATAAGGCTGGGAACAGATTCCCAATATCGATTGATTGTGGCGCAGCATTGAGATGAATAATAGTGCCCTGATCAAGCACTTTCACTAAAATAGTGTGAGATGGAGATTGGAGGTTTGCAATAGGAGAAAAGTGCTCTGCTGTCGCTGAATCAGGACCAATGATATGTATGAGCATGCCTGGCTGTACGCCGTTGATCCAGGCATCAGTAAATGTTGCAACGCTGGTTATGCGGCCCGTAGCTGGTTTTCCTGCTACAGGCACGAAGGTTATATCAGGTTGTCCCGGTTGTTGCAGATTGACAAATGCCAGCGCGATTATCGCTATCTGTATGAGCAGGCCTGTGATGATGATCAACCAGTGCCGTTCAAGAAAAAAGCGTGGTTTATTTGAGTAGGATTCCTGAAGCATATATCACCTGATCAATTTTTGCAACTACTTTACTTCTTTAGTAACGTTGTTTCTATGCCTGATGTTAGCCGATTATGTAAAATACAGAAGTTGCAATACGCATCCAACGATCTCTGTTCAGAGTGTAACGTATTCCTGACGAAGAAACATCAGGGGTTTCCCTGTCGACAGTCTGACATTGTGTGATGTAAGCTTGCCATAGTTTAGTGTCAAGATAAAATAGCGAAACAACTTCAATGTCAAGATGAAACATTGATATATTCGGGAGTACAACATGTCATTTTTGTCCAGATTAAGCCTTGCTAATAGAAGCATCGTTGCACTATTAACAGTGGGAATACTACTGTTTGGTGCATTTATCATTCCATCATTAAAAGAAGAGCTTCTTCCCTCGCTCTCGTTTCCAGCCATTTCGGTTATAAGCGTCTATCCTGGCGCTTCTCCCGCAAGTGTAGAGCGCGATGTTACCAATCCACTTGAAAATAATCTTCAGGGTTTACAGGGATTGCAGCAGCTCACCTCTTATTCCAATGAAGGTTCTTCACTCATTATAGCCCAGTTCGATTATAGCACCGACCTTACGAAGACGAGTCAGACGATGACTCAACTGATTACTAAGACTCAATCGAGCCTCCCCAGTAGTGTAACACCTCAAGTTCAGACGTTTAACATCTCTGACCAGCCTATCATTACTCTTGCGGCAACCTCTTCTTCGCTGAGTCAGCAGGATCTAGCGGTACGGCTCAACCAGAATGTTGTGCCTGTATTGCAGGGTATCAGTGGCGTTGCTAACGTCAATGTGACGGGTGTACGTAACCCGATTGTGACTATAACTCTCGACCTGAAAAAAATGCAAAGTGCAGGCATCAGTGTAGCGCAGGTGCAAGGTGCGTTACAGGCCAATAACGTGACGCTTCCCGCAGGGCAGGTGACAAACAATGGGCAGACTGTAGCTATCAGCGTTAATAATACCTTCAATTCAGTGCAAGATCTACAAAATGTTATTGTTGGTTCCCATTCCTCACAACCGACTGCTGGTGCGACTGCTGGTACAACAGGAACTGTCGGGATTCCTGCCGGGGCAACAGGAGCGACTGGGGCTACAGGTTTCGGAGGAGCAACAGGAACTGGCGCACCAACAGGAACTGGCACATCAGCGACCACACTTCCAACTCAGGCAGCGACTCCCGCGAAACTGGTGAAACTGAGCGATGTCGCCACGGTGAAGCAAACGCTAACCGCTTCAACGACCCTCACGCGTACAAATGGCCGTGATAGCCTGGGTATCTCCATCACGAAATCTTCATCTGGCAATACGGTTTCTGTTTCTCAAGCGATTAACAAACAGCTAACGGACCTGGAAAACAAGGTTGGCCCTGGTACAAAACTTGCGGTCATCTCTGATCAAGCTCCCTCTATTCAGGCTTCGGTTACTGATCTTGTGAAAGAGGGATTGATTGGCGCAGGATTTGCAATATTGGTTATTCTGCTGTTCCTTCTCTCAATCCGTTCAACGCTCGTAACTGCAATCTCAATTCCACTCTCAATCGTGATTGCACTCATTGGTCTATGGGTTGGCAACTACTCATTGAACATCTTAACGCTCGGCGGACTCACTATTGCTGTTGGACGCGTTATCGATGACTCAATCGTTGTTCTGGAAAACATCTATCGTCATTTGAGTCGTGGGGAAGATAAGAAAACAGCCGTGCTATCCGGTGTACGCGAAGTTGCTACGGCGGTGACAGCCTCGACGATTACTACAGTTGCCGTATTCTTGCCCATTGCCTTTACCAGTGGCATCGTTGGCGAGTTCTTCCAACCTTTCTCGGTTGCAGTCACAGTTGCATTGATTGCTTCACTTTTCGTCGCTCTGACGATCATTCCTGTACTTGCCTACTGGTTCCTCAAAGCACCTAAAAATAAAGTTGTGCAGTCAGAAGAGCACGAGAAGGTCACATTCCTAGAAAGAGCGTACGTTCCCATGATCAGTTGGGTCACAAAGCACCGCGCCATTACGCTGATCGCAGCATTCCTGGTGCTTGCCGGAACGTTTGCTTTGTATCCACGCCTGGACACAAATCTGATTGGGAACTCTTCGAGTACTAACTTCAACATTAGCTTGCAAGAGCCACAGACCGTGAGCCTGGATGTTACGAACCAGGCCACACAAAAGGTTGAGCAAGTGCTGGCAGGGACTCAGGGTATTGATAACTATCAGGTTACAGTAGGTTCAAGTGGTTCTGCCTTCTCTCTCTCATCGAGCGGGGCTAATCAAGCTTCTTTTGTAGTAACTACCCAAAAGACGGCGAGTGAGGCCACTGTTCAACAAAAGGTGAGTAACCAGTTAAAGAACCTGACAGATATCGGTACCGTAACCGTTTCTGCTGCCGGTGGTATGCAGGGTGGAAGCAGTTCGACGTTAACTGTCAACATTCAAGCGTCTGACCCACAGGTATTAAGCCAGGCGACCACTCAGGTATTCGACGCAGTTTCAAAGGCTCCTAATCTGTCTAATGTAACAAGTTCGCTGACCAACGCAGCTCCTCTGATCAATGTGCATGTTGATCCACAGAAAGCCGCCAGTCACGGGATGACTGCTGCTCAAGTGGGGCAGACGTTGCGTATTGTCTATAGTGGTACGACCGTGACACAGGTTACAATCAATGGGGTGCAGGAAAATGTTAATCTCCAATTGGGCACGCCAGCCAGTACCGTAAAGGATCTGCAAAATCTGCTTATTCCTACACTAACTGGAAATGTAAAGCTCAGTGATCTTGCTGATGTGACCCAGACCGCCGGACCAACACAGATTACCCATCTTAATACGAACCGTACTGCAACTGTCAATGCGAATATCACCAGCCAGAATGTTGGTGGAGTGAGCAGCGATGTGCAGAGCCGCGTCAACAAGCTTAGCTTGCCATCTGGTGCTTCTGTTACATTCGGTGGTATTACCAGTCAGCAAAGCAGTGCATTCCAGAGTCTGGGGATTGCCCTGTTGGTTGCAATCCTTCTGGTCTACATCGTTATGGTTGGTACCTTCCGTAGCTTGCTTCAGCCACTGATCTTGCTAGTTGCAATTCCATTCGCTGCAACCGGTTCGATCTTGCTGCTCCTGATAACGCATACGGCGTTAGGATTGGCTTCATTGATTGGTCTACTTATGCTGGTTGGTATCGTTGTAACTAATGCAATCGTGCTGCTTGATCTCATCAATCAGTATCGTAAGAAGGGATTGGATGCACGTTCGGCAGTTATCGAAGGGGGCCGTCGCCGCCTGCGTCCAATTCTCATGACGGCTATTGCGACCATCCTGGCACTGTTACCAATGTCGCTGGGATTGAGCGGATCAAGTGGGTTCCTATCGGGGCCGTTAGCAATCGTGGTTATTGGTGGATTGACCACATCGACATTCCTGACCTTGCTGATTGTGCCGACGCTCTATACCCTTGTTGAGGATATTCGTGGCCGCTCTGGTAAGCTTCCTGTGCATGAAGAACCGGTTGAGTCACAAGAAGATCAGCCTCAACCACAGATCGTCTAAACCAATTTGTATTGATGATTGGAAAAGCGCCCTGATGTATCCTGCACTGGGGCGCTTTTCCATTTATACTTGTTAGCTAACGGGCAAGGCACGCCTGATCGCCGCCAGATTTTTAGTTGGCGTCTCAGGTGGCACCGCGCAACCGGGAGCAAGCAGAAAGTGTTTGCCACCTGTCAATTCAAGCGCTCGTGCGACCTCTTCTTGTACTTGACTGGCTGATCCACTTTTGAGCGTTGTTTGCTCACTGATGCCGCCCATGACGGCTTTGCCGGAGCGCATTTTTCCTTCGCGCAGGTCCGGATTGCCTTCGAGGGTATCGCCCCAACTGAGAGCCTGTACCGGGTAGGAAGCAAGTTGATCAAAGTAGATATGGGTGCCACAATTGTGAAGAATATTGAATTTGCTACGGCTTTTAATCGCGTCTAAAAATTCCAGATCATATTGTTCGCCGAATTCACGATACTGATCAGGCGTTAACATGCTTTTGCTGGCCCATCCGTTGGTGGCATAGAAGATACCACTGGCCCCTTCATCGAGGCATGCAATGGCAAATGCAGTGAACGTTTCGGTAATGACGCGCAGGGCTGCATGTATGGCTTTCCGGTCTTCATGGAGGGCTTGCAATACAGCATCCCTATTATCACCGGCAATATAGAGAGCGACACCCAGGGGGCAAAAGATGGTTTGCACAAAGTATGCATCGTAACCAACCGCATGATTGAGCAGTTGCAGTACCCGCAACTGCTCTCCTAAGGGGCCAAAATCCGGCTCAAGGGGGCGCAGACGTTTCCAATCTGCTGCACATTTTATCGGTGTTTCATCACATATCGGCGCTTTATATTTCTCGCCAGAAGGACGATATTTTGCTTTCCATCCTTCAGCATGATAGCTGGCACGTGGATTGACCTTGAGATAATCCCAGTCATAGCGCGTAAAGTTCTCGATGTGAGCCTCGACCAGCGTCTGCATGCTCCACTCGCGTTCAAAATCGTGGCCCCACATGCTTGCAGGTACACGGTCTACCGAATCACCTCGTAACGCAGCATCTACACGTTCCTTCTTATTCATATCTATCCTTTCTTGTGATTCTTACCTGCTGTGTTGTATCGGGCATTATAAAGCGGACACTATAATTTATTCATCCAGTTCTTTAAAACGATATCCTATGCCGCGCTCGGTCAAGATGTATTTTGGGTGTGCTGGATCTTTCTCGATCTTTTGTCGGAGGTAGGTAATGTATAAACGCAGGTAATGAGCTTCGTCGCGATATTCTCGTCCCCACACTTTTGAGAGTAATGTTTCATGTGTCAACAAGTGGCCTGCATTACTTACAAGGTGATAAAGGAGGCGGTACTCTGTGGGTCGAAGCACGACTTTTTGTCCGCGTACGATAACTTCATGACGCGAGAAGTCAATTTTCAAATCTGGGTCAACAATAATCTCAGTTTTGCGGGATGGGGGAGCCATAAAAGAACGTCGCAGTAGGGCATGGATACGAGAGAGCAATTCGCGCGGACTGAACGGTTTGGCAAGGTAGTCATCGGCACCCAGGTCCAGGCCGTGTATTCTGTCCTGTTCGCTTTGACGAACGGTGAGCATGACCACGGGCACTGTCGATACCTCACGAATGGCACGAAGCGTCTCAAAGCCATCCATCTCAGGCATCATGACATCCAACATCACGAGGTCGGGCAGATTTTCACGTAGCTGATCCAGAGCTTCTACGCCGTTACTGGCCTCGATGACGCTATAATGTTCCATCTCAAGATTCATACGTACGAGATCACGGATGCGTGGCTCGTCATCCACGATCAGGATTGTTATATCACGCTGATCAAATGCTTCTTTCTCCATTAAAAAACCACCATCGGTAATTGCGCATTTTCCTCACGCGGCAAACTAAACGAAAACGTTGATCCTTCATGTAAAGTACTCTCGACCCAGATATGGCCTCCATGCGCCTCAATGATTGCACGACAGATGTAAAGACCCAGACCAACTCCTGGCGTCACTTGCGATAAAGGATCACCTACGCGTTGAAAGCGGTCGAATATCTGTTCTTGATCGCGTAATGAGATACCCATGCCAGCATCCTTCACACTCACAATAACTTCTTCACTGGTTGCCCGGCACGCAATCATTAATTCTCGCTGTCGGGGTGAGTACTTCACGGCATTGTCCAATAAATTCTGTAAAACCTCTTCGATACGATCACGGTCCGCCATTGCCGTTGGCAAATTAGGCGGAATATCCAGTGTAACGTCCACATTCAATCGCCTGGCCTCAAGGCGTCGTACGACACCTTCAATCAATGAACGCAGGTCAAGGGCCGCGATATCCATCTGTAGCCCCCCGGCCTGAATACGAGAGGCGTAGAGCAGGTTGCCCACCAACTTGTTTAGGCGGTCTGCCTCTTCTTCTACGGCGACCAGGCGAGAACGCATAACCTCAGTATCAAATGTTGCATCTGTGCGTGCCAGGGTCGATGCATAGCCTTTGATAATGGCAATTGGTGTCTGCAATTCATGCGAGATGACCGAGATAAACGTCGAACGCTGCTCTTCCTGCTGACGCTCACGTGTTATGTCACGTACGTTGAGAATGCCGTTCATTGGTTCGCCTTTTGCTGAACGCACACAGGAAGCTGTGACGGCGACATTGAAATGTTGCCCATCACGTGTCGTAATGATCATCTCACGGTTTACGACTATCTGGCCTGCGAAGACCTGCAAAATTGGCGAATCTTGCAAACCCAGATCATTGCCTTGCCTGTCTTTAGGTCGCAAGACTTCAAAGTAAAAGCGTCCTAGCACCTCGCTCTCCTGCCAGCCTGTCAGGCGCTCCATTGCAGGATTGAAGTCGATGATCCGCAGCGCGTTATCGACAGTAAGAATGCCTTCCGCACTATAGTGAAAGATCGCAGCTAGCCTGCCTTGTTCACTGAGCAACGATTGTGTTTTTAAGGCGAAGCGGAGGCCCGCCGCCAGTTGTGCAATAAACAGAAGCAGCGTGTTTCCTTCATCCTGTCCAGCCTCATCCACTATTTTGCTCTGCTCAAAGGGTGAATGAGTATGGATGGGTCTCAGGTAATGGAGTTCACCTAACAGGCCAATAAGATCAAATAACAATAATGAGCAGCGTTCGAAATCCTGCCGTGCAACTATCTCTTCATCAACACCAAGAGCCAGAGCCAGTTCCGGGGCAATCTTCTCAACAATAAGAGGGTTGCGCAGGTTAGGCTGAATGCTTTTCTGAACATGTGAAAGCAGGAGAGGCAATGCCATCTCATTCAGTCGATATCCAGTATACTCAGAACTGCTTTGTGGGTCAAATGCATCATTCGATACCGCAAAAACGCCGCACTCACCACCTAGCAAGCGAACAGCGCTACCGACAAGGATAGTTAATTGATCATACACGTCCGCTGCTTGTTGGGTCTGGAAAAGGGACATAATAACAGGCTCCGCTTGAAGGCAAATGGTTCAGTGAAGTATGTTCTATGCCAGTTTAGCACACATGTTTAAAGAAAGAAAGATGCTAGTTACGGATTTATTTCTCGGCGGGACTTTGGTGTTGCGTTTCCGGCCTTGGCTGTCCCTCATAGACCACTGGCTTCAGGATACCAATATAAGGCAGGTTACGATAACGTTGTGCATAGTCAAGCCCATAGCCAACAACAAATTTATCGGGGATACTGAAGCCCTGATAATCGACCTGAATAGATTTGACGCGCTCACGTTCTTTGTTCAGCAAGGTACATATACACAGGCTGAGTGGGTTACGCCTTCTTAACATATCTACCAGATAGTGTAGCGTAAGGCCGCTGTCGATGATGTCTTCTATAATCAGGACGTGTTTCTGATCAATAGGTCCTTCAAGATCCTTAATAATACGCACAATGCCGCTTGATTGAGTGGTATCTCCATAGCTGGCGACGGCCATGTAGTCTATCTCTAGCGGTAGCTCGATTGCACGGGCCAGGTCTGCAATAAAAGGGACCGCTCCTTTGAGCGTTCCTAACAATAATAAGTTTTTTTCAGCATAGTCATCTGTGATCTGCTTCCCCAATTCAGCAACTTTAGCATGGAGCTGTGCTTCGGGGATAAGTATTTCTGCGATATCTTTATTCATAAAACCTCCTCAAATTCACGATAGAGTTTCTTTGGGTACGATAGACAGCCGTACAATTGTCTGGGTTGTGCTGCGCAAACGTACCCTGTGATCAAGAGAGATACCTGCCAGCCAGACACAATGCGCCTCTGAAAAAAAGAGTGGTATGTGTTCACGTTCATCACGTGGAATATGTCTGTCCACCAGTATATCCTGTATTTTCTTTTCCCTGGTCATTCCCAATGGTTGCATGCGATCGCCAGGGTGCCGTGTGCGTACTTTTACCGGGCTATTACTCGCATCACCGTCAATATACACTTCATAACGATCAGATGCGAGCACGCGCCACAGGGTAGACCAGTCTTCACATTGCAGTGCCTTGTGCGCCATTTGTAACTGCTCGCCAGTGATGGTCTCTGCAATCGCTAACCATGCTGTTCCTGGTACCGCAATACGTCCCGGAATAGGGAGAATAGCTGCGTTGTTTCCTATGGAGGAATGTATACTGTGTGTAACCGTTGTATTATCGTGGGTTGTAAAAACGATGATATCGCCTGCGCATATCATGTGAATATGTGCAGGGAGGTGCAGCGTGAGTTCTTCGCCGTTGCTTTCGCGTTGCAAAAGTTCTTCAATAAGTTTGTAGTGACGTAGTTCTAATGGTGTTTGACCTGTACTTAAGCGAGCAGTGAGGCGACGCAAGAGATGACGTTGCAGGCTCAATGGCAAGGCAAGGAGGGCATCGCGGCGTAAACTGATATATTTATCTTGTTCAGTGGCAATTACAGTGGGCCATGCGTTAGTGATCTGGGCCTCTATCCAGGCTGCGTCGACTTGCATAACTTCAGCATTCCGTGTGAGCGTTGCGCGTATACCAGGGTTTATTGCCTCCAATAGAGGGAGGAGATCATGGCGGATATGGTTGCGCAGGAAACGTGTATCGTTGTTGCTCTCATCTTCCAGTGGTTGAAGACTATGGTATCGGCAGTATGCTAGCGTTTCAGCATGAGTGAGGGCGAGCAGAGGACGAATGATATTTTGCTGCTCTGGTTGTAAGCCGATAGTGCCGGTGATGCCACCACCACGTAGCCAGTGCAGAATAAGTGTCTCAACCTGATCATCATGGTGGTGTGCGACGGCGATAGATGCAGGTTGATTTTGTAGCTGTGCTATTGAATGCAAGAAGCGATAACGTGCTACACGTGCAGCATCCTCGATGGAGCGTCGTTCGTTGCGGGCCAGTGCAGGTACATTTACAGTGCCGATGGTAATGGGCAGGTGCAATGATCTAGCAATACGTGTGACAGCGATTGCATCGTGCGAAGCGGTTTTAAAGCGCAAGTTGTGGTTTAAATGTGCAACATGTAACTGTAGAGAAGGGTAGCGTTTGCCTGGTCCACAAAGGGAATATAGTAGGTGCAACAGGCATAAAGAATCAGCTCCTCCTGACAAGGCTACAACGATGGTACCATGTTCTGGAAGCAGTTGATGCTGCTCTATATAGGTGATGACACGGTTAACGATCTCTAACATGTTTGCGCTTCATATGCTGAGTATGGTACGATATATGCCAAATTATAGCACCTGTTGCCCATTTCAGGTGTGTTGAGAGGCGTATTGTTTGCTTCAGTGTCGTGCAGGGGAAGTGAAATTTATGGCTATTCGCAAAATTATTACGACCGAGAATCCTATTCTGCGCCAGAAGGCTAAAAAGGTTCACCGCTTTGATCCATCGTTACAAAAGCTTGTTGACGATATGTTTGAAACGATGCATATTGCCGGTGGTGTTGGCCTGGCTGGCCCGCAGATAGCGCAATCGATCCGCGTATTCGTGGCCGAATACGAGGATCACAAAATTGCCGTCTTCAATCCAGAGATCGTCAAGGCTGAAGGCGAGGAGGTCGGGCCGGAAGGTTGTTTGAGCATTCCAGGTTACGTAGGAGAAAATATTCGCCGTGCGGCAAAAGTGCTCATCAAGGGTCAGGATGTGCGTGGTAAACCGATCCGCGTACCTGCTGAGGGTTGGTTTGCGCGTATCGTCCAGCATGAGATAGATCACCTTGATGGAGTCCTCTTTATTGATCGCCTTGATCGGCCAGAAGATCTACGCGAGGTAACAGATGAAGAGATTGCGGAGGAGGAAGAGACAGCTATTATAGAATAAGAGGGTCTTTATACTTTGTGCAAATGATCCTGGGTAGGGGCGTGTCCTTGCGACCGCCCGCTGGCCTGGGGATAACATTCATCGGGACTACCTCGTCCGCCAGGAGACAGCGTTTATCTGGGATACCGGGCGGTCGCAAGGACACGCCCCTACCCTTACAATTTCTGTTGTTGTCTCAACATAGGAATTTTCTGTTTACCAAGCAACTGCTCACAGTTCTGGCAGACATAGAATCCCTCTTCCTCATGATAATGCAATTCGCTGACTACAAAGTGTAAGTAACAAAGGCCACAGCGCGTAGAATGTGTCTGGCTTGCTATCTGGCGGTCATGTTCGAAGAGTTCATGCAATGATTCGAGCATCTGCGCAAAGTCAAAGCCTCCACTAACTACTCGTTCAGGTGTTTTTATGACAGGAAGAGCACCAGTCATGTTACTTGCATGCATTTCGCGACGATTTACAAGCGAGTGACCATTATTTGATGGGCTATCATGCGAGCCCGGCGTATAATTATTACTCAAAACATAAATCTCCACCCTATCAACTGACGATAACGTTCTCCTTATTATACCTTTGACCATAGGGTAAAGCAAGATTGTTGGAACAGGCCAATTATTCTATGCCAATGTCCCATGCTTGCTGCAGGTCTGCACGTGAGTAACATTGGAAGGCCATCAAGGTATGAGTTTTTGTAATAGTTGGTAGTTGTTGCATATGGCTGGTAACCACGCCTGCCAGATCTTCATAGTCTTGAAAGCGCAAAAGGGCAACGAGGTCATATTCGCCTGTGACGGAGTAGACTTCAGACACGCCATCAATCTCCAGGAGGCGTTGAGCCGTTTCATTGATCTGACCCCGTTGTACATTAATTAATACCATCGCAGCTACCATACAAATGCTCCTTCATAAGGCTTACTCGATTAAATTGTAGATGTATATCTATCGTATCACGTAGCCGCAAGCATCTTAAAATTGAGGCCGTACGACGCGCCAGGGACCGGGCGGAGCAATCAGAACGGCGGGTGCCCAGCCTTCTTCGCCATATAAAATAGAAGAATTCCAATTGTGGTTTTTGCTACAGAAGCGATAGCGCATCTGCCAGTGATGACCAGTTTTTTGTTTTTCTTGATAAGCCGTATCAAGGCCAAGGCGGAATGAAAGTAATTGTGCGTAGTAAGGCTGAAGGCGGTATTCCGTCTCATCGGTGTCCAATTCATGCTCAGTAAAGGACATTTGAAGATCGAAACTGTAAGTATAATCCATAATTGCTGCATCGCGGTCCTCTTCGTCCGCTTGATGGATAAGGACAATCATTCCTAACATCTCAAACTGACAATAGAGTTCACCCGCAAAGGAGTCTTGCTTGGACGAGGGCAATGAGAGGAGGTCGCGTATTTCAGTAGCTAATTGTTGCAGTGATTTGTCTGTTTTGATACAGATTTGAAATGACATACGAACGGCTCCTTACGGATCGGGAGGTTGGTAAAATTTCTAACCTTAATCTTACGCCTGTTAAGGATAGGTGTCAAGCTATAGAACAACAAATTGTTCTGTTTAGAGTAGATAAATTTGCCTACACAAACTATATCATGAATCTGTATATCATAAAAGAGAATTCCAAAATTCCTTGAAGGTTGGATTTTATAAGATTGAACAAGGAACCTGAAGAGTTCAAAAAGCCGGTAAACACATTGGAAGATTCCGTGAAGACAACCATATGAAATTGTGCTACAATCCTTTCATCATAGCTGTTTGTAGTGAAAGCGAGAAAGTATGACGACATCAAGACAAGATATGATGGAATCTATAGAATTTACGAAGAGCGACGCACATATTGCCGAATTGCTTGGACGATTACATGAAATGGCAGATTTGCAAGCACTTGCGGCACTTGCACAATGGGATCAGCATACAGCTATGCCCCCCGGTGCAGCCGAGGTGCGTGGACACCAGATGGCAACACTTGAAGGTCTGCTCCATGAACGTTGGACGGCTGCCCGTATGGGAACTTTATTAGACGAATTGGAACGCACATCAAAACAAGCAAATCTTACTGCCGCAGATCAGGGGCTAATCCGTTCTGTCCGTCGCGGCTACGACCGTATGGCGAAATTGCCGCGCTCTCTTGTTGAAGAGATGGCCCGTACGAATGCGGGTAGCATCGAGGCCTGGGTAAAAGCGCGACGACACAACGATTTTGCAAGCTTTGCTCCCTGGCTTCAACGTACCCTGAACCTGCAACGCGAAGTTGCGGACCGTGTAGGTTTCACTGAGACACGGTACGATGCCCTTCTTGATGAATATGAACCGGGATTGACTGCACATAAAGTAGAGAACCTTTTTGCCCCTGTACGTGAAGTGAGCACGACTATGCTCCAACGCATTCAGAAAAGCGGCAACACAGTTGATGCCTCCTGCTTGCGAGGACATTTTTCTCAGTCACAGCAACTGGAACTTGCTGATAAAGCTCTCCGTGGTATGGGGTATGACTTCACACGTGGACAGATCGCGTTATCGGCCCATCCTTTCACAACGAGCTTCGGCTCACCTTTTGACGTGCGGCTGACTGTGCGTATTAACGAGCAATATCTCCAGATGTCCTTGATGGCTGCGTTACATGAAGGTGGACACGCTTTGTACGAGCAGGGGAGTGCTCCAACTCTGGTACGCACGTTGGTTGCTGGTGGCGCTTCTTTAGGTGTGCATGAGTCACAGTCGCGTTTATGGGAGAATTATCTTGGTCGCTCAGAGCCATACTGGCAAGGGCAATACGCGCTTGTGCGTGAGGTCTTTCCTGAGCGCTTCGCTAACGTAGATGTTGCCACATTCGTACGTGCTCTCAATAAGGTCGAACCCAGTCTGATCCGCGTTGAAGCCGATGAGGTTACCTATAATCTGCATATCCTGATTCGCTTTGAGTTGGAGAAGGCTCTGGTGAATGGAGAGATCTCGGTCGAGTCATTACCAGAATTATGGCATGCCAAATATCGCGCTTACCTGGGTATCGAGTCACCCACAGATGCTGATGGCGTTTTGCAAGATATGCACTGGAGTGGTGGCTTTGGCTACTTCCCAACCTATACGCTTGGCAATCTCTATGCGGCACAGATCTTCTCTAAATTGCATAAAGAGTTCCCAGATTTTGATGCTCGCCTGGCATCTGGGGATACTGGCTTCGTTTTACAATGGTTAAGAGAGCACCTCTATGCTTATGGGGCCATCTACTTGCCTGAGGAGTTAATGGAAAGCGTGACAGGCGAAAAACCTGATCCGCAGTACTTTGTGCGCTACCTGACAAGCAAATTTGAAAAGATCTATGGATTGTAACAGGAATAATAAGAATGGGGCGCGATCTTGATTTGTAAAAGATCGCGCCCCATTCTTATTATTCCTATTACAGAATACTACATCATTCCGCCCATGCCACCCATGCCGCCCATGCCACC
>JACDAE010000683.1 GCA_013695595.1 Ktedonobacteraceae bacterium
GAGCCGTTCACTGGTATAGCTGGTGAGTATTTCGTCATCTGCACGCCCCGAAAGCACGAGATCGAGCTTCCAGAGCAGGTTCATCACATCGCGCATTCCGACTCCCATGCCCTGCCCCGCAAAGGGAGGCATGAGATGGGCAGCATCACCGGCGAGGAGAATGCGCCCATTGCGCCAATTATCGGCCCAACGTGCCCGAAATGTGTAGACTGCGTGCCGTTCCAGTGTGGCGTTCTGGGGCGTGACCTCCCAGGGTGCGAGGAGTCGCCAGGCCGTCTCTGTCTGGTTGAGATCCTCCACACTTTCACCTTCCAGGCGCATAAACTCCCAGCGACGACGACCTTTCCCACCGGAGACGAGCGTGGTGGGACGAGCCGGATCGCAGAGTTGCCAGCACAGCGGCGACCATTGGCGCTCTTCATGGGGGATCACATCGACCACCAGCCAATCAAAGAGGAAGCCAAGATCCGTGATGGAGGTATTCATTTGCTGCAGGGCAAAGCTATTTGCACCATCGGCCCCCACAAGGTAGCGAGCCTGCATCGTCAGCGTCTCTACATTGGGAGAAACCTCGCTCTTTTTCTTGCGCACTGTCAATTCCACATGCTCTGCAGATTGTTCAACTTGAAAGACTTCCCATCCGCGCCGAAGATGAATAGTGGGCAGTGATGCCACCTGTGCAGCGAGGACCGCTTCAAAGATGGGCTGCGTAAACATCGTGCTTTCAGGCCATCCCGACAGGCCAGTTCCACGCTGATCGAGGGCCAGAAGCGTCTCCCCTTGTGCGTTGCGCCATTCATAGAGATCCGTCAGTTCGGTGGTAGATGCGAGTGCGGCTGAGATGCCGGCAGCCTGAATAATGCGCGCCACCTCGTGATCGTAATGGACGGCTCGTGGCAGGGGATAACGGTCGGGCCAGCGCTCGACGACGAGAACATGGTAGCCCTTTTGCCCAAGCAGGAGAGCCAACATCTGCCCTATTGGCCCATAGCCCACAATGGCGACATCATAAAGAGTTTCGGTCATGAAAAAGCTGCTCCTCTTCGCTGAAAGGCGAGATGTGTATTCTATATAAAGTCTATCACAGATCAAAGCGTCTGCGACTCAGATTTTCGCATCGAAACCACCATCACGGTAGGGAAGCCATTCTGAAAGAACAGGCTTTTTCGACCGATCGGCCAGACTGCGAAAATCTGTGCCGCACCCGCTTTATCTGGTTATATGTGCTTTGTGCCAGCATTCCCGGCACTGCTGTATGCAACCTGCCTCTGTTCGGCCTGAGCGCGATTGAGGGCACTGAGCATGGCTTTCACAGATGCGATCTCAATATTTGTCTCGATGCCTGCGCCGAAGAACGTTTGCTCACTGAGCATCTGTATCTGGATGTATGCAACGGCCTGAGCGCTGGCTCCCTGGCTCAATGAATGCTCGGAGTAAGAAAGCACTTTAAATTTTGCGATCTCAGCCTGATTGAGTGCACGCGCAAAGGCATCAATAGGGCCGTTGCCATGCGCCTGTATCGTATGCAAGCTTCCATTGACGAGGACGCTGGCCGTGCATTCTACCGTTTCTTTGCCGTCGCTATCCAGCAAGGTCTGGGTAGAAAAGGCATCGAGCTTGAGAGGGCCAGAGCGTTGCAGGTATTCCCTTTCAAAGGCCTGTAGAATGCCCTTACTCGGGATCTCCTCGCCGCTCTGATCGGCAATGGTATTGATGATCTTGCCAAACTCGACGCGCATGGCACGCGGCAACTGAAAGCCAAAATCGCTCTCCAATATATAGGCTACGCCACCTTTGCCGGATTGCGAATTGATGCGAATGATTGCTTCATAGGTACGACCGATGTCTTTGGGGTCCAACGGCAAGTAAGGGACCTGCCAAAGTGCGCCCGGTTCTGGATCCTGTGCGGTCATGCCCTTGTTGATCGCATCCTGATGCGAACCTGAGAATGCTGTAAAGACCAGCTCGCCGGCGTAGGGTTGTCGGGGTGGAATGCCCATGCGCGTACATTTTTCGTAGATCGCACTTACTGCATTGATATCGCTGAAGTCCAGATGAGAGTCGATGCCCTGGGTATACATGTTGAGCGCGAGGGTGACGATATCGACGTTGCCGGTGCGTTCACCGTTGCCGAAGAGCGTGCCTTCTACACGATCAGCACCAGCAAGCAGGCCCAGTTCGGTGGCTGCGACGCCTGTGCCACGATCGTTATGTGTGTGCAGACTGATGATAGCCGTGTTGCGGTTGCGCATGTGGCGGCAGAACCATTCGATCTGGTCGGCATGGATATTTGGCGTGAAGAATTCAACGGTAGCTGGTAGATTAAGGATGATCTTGTTTTCACGCGTTGGTTGCCAGATATCAACGACCGCCTCGCATATCTCCAGCGAGAAATCAATCTCGGTGGACGAGAAGCTTTCTGGCGAGTACTGGAAGATGATCTGCGTTTCAGGAATCGTTGCTGTCAGTTTCTTTACCAGTTGCGCGCCGCGTGTGGCAATATTGATAATTTCTGGTTTGCCTAATCCGAATACGACCCGACGTTGGAGTGGTGATGTTGAATTGTAGAGATGGACGATGGCCTTTTTCGCACCCTGGATGGACTCAAATGTGCGCTCAATCAACTCCTCGCGTGCCTGGACAAGGACCTGAATGGTGACATCGTCGGGAATGTGGTCCTCTTCGATCAAGCGGCGAATAAAGTCGAATTCGATCTGCGAGGCCGCTGGAAAACCGACTTCAATCTCTTTAAAGCCGATCTGTACCAGTAGTTTGAACATTTCCAGCTTTTCGGCCACGCTCATTGGAATCGCGAGTGCCTGGTTCCCATCGCGCAGATCGACGCTACACCATGTTGGTGCGCTGGTAATGGTCCGTGATGGCCACTGTCGATCGGGCAAATCAATGGGTGGAAAGGGTTGATATTTGGTAATGTGTCCTTTTTGCATGCTGCCCTGGCTCCCCTGTTATATTTTTTTGAACGAGGATGCGCTCTACTCACCACAGCATTTTTTCTGCTTGACACATTCAGTCCTCAGGATCGTCACCGCACTGGTGGATAGCGGAATCCCCTTGCTTCTATGCTTTGGTGCAATTCTAGTACACTATCTTGAAATTGTCAAAGCGTCGCTCTTGTCATTTTTGTGTTGGTAGAGTAAACTGTTTTCGATCAAGAGCCGTTAAACCATCTTTTAGAAGAGAATTATGCCTAATAGGTTTTGAACCAGCGGTCAAGTCGCACTTCCAACGCCTCTGGGAGGAGCACGGCGAGTCCGTTTTCCGCTTAGAGATACGTAAATCACCGCATCCAATGCTTGAGAATGAACCTCCTAAATTATCTGCTTTGCGTCGTATATAGACAATAATCGATCATGCTCCTGCATTATCAAAAAAATCTGCTTCATGCCTCAGGCATGAGAAAGGAAACTATGCTATGCCCACCTGGTTTCAGATAGCCATTGTGCTCCTGCCGATTGTCTTGCCTCCTCTAACTGCCCTGGCCAGTTTGATGTATCAACGTATGCTTCAGCGCTTGCCTGCTCAGAAACGTGCTATTGTGGAACAGATCGTCAATACGGTTGTGCCTGCGATAGAGCAGACGGCTGACGCTACGATGAAAAACGAGGATAAGAAGAGGGCAGCTATGGACCTCGCCAGTAGTATGCTGGGTCATTTGAATGTAAGTGTTGCGCCCGAAATGCTTTCGGGTATGATTGAAGCGGCTGTTTTCGCGCTTAATCAGAGCAAGAATGCGAATGTGGTGGTTGCCCAGGCTTCTCCGTTAGCGACAAGTAATGCCGTTGTGGGCTAATCTCATCACGAGTTCGTAAATGCGAGCACTGCTTGACTGAATTGTGCAGGTTGTGCCAGCATAGGTCGATGTCCACATTGAGGCATCGTCATAAGTGTTGCATGTGGGAGAGCTTCATGGAGCATGCGGCCAAGTGTGAGTGGAAGCAACACATCGCGCTCACCCCAGATAATCAATGTGGGAAGCGTAATCTGTTCAAGCTCTGCGCGGAAGTCGCTACGCTTCATTTCCTGGGCCGTTTGCCATAGGAGATGCATGTCTGGTGGCAGCATATCGCGCACCAGGGAGTAGGGGAGTTTGCCATTGTTGATTTGAAAGAAGGAATGAAGTGAACGAGTAGCCAGTGCAGGTAACTCGGCTCGTAAAGGTATTCCCGCAGCATTTGCCAATATCAGGCGATTGAATTTTTCTGGCGCGTAGGCTGCGAGATGAATTGCAATGGCTCCTCCCATCGAGTGGCCTAATAATGCTGCGGCTGGCAATTGAAGCGTGTCTAGCCATTGTGCGAGCAAGGGTGCCATCTCGCGCAGATACCATTCTCCGTCGAGTTTACTTTGGCCGTAGCCGGGAAGATCAACGATAAAAACTTGATGCTGTTGAGCAAGATAGGGGAGCACAGGTTGCCAGACCTGCCCTGAATTGCCATAGCCATGAATGAGCACAAGAGGTGTACCTCTACCTGCCGTGCGATAGTAGAGGCGATGCTGATTGATGGTGATATGCTGTGCTTGCTCTGCAAGCTGCGCTTTTTTCTGTGGCATAGAAATATTATAGCATGTACATAAATGTAATTCTATATATCACGATGCGCTTTTTGACACTGACACCGAACTCAAGAATCCGCAAGAGTTGTCGATGAAGAAGGGAAGAAATAGGTATGATAGCTCTTGCATTTCTTGAGGTGTATGATGAAGCATATTATTCAGAAATTCTGGTCCTGGTGGCTTACTACGATGACACCTGCTTATACTCCCCTAGCCACACTTGTTCAGCGGGAGTATATGCGCAAACGTCGTCTTTTTAGCTTGATGCTGCTCGTTGCTCTGATAATCAGCCTAGGATATATAGTATATGCGGGTGTCACCGCATTTGTGGAACAGATACCTATTTGTAGTCTAGGCGCAGTCATTATTCTGGTGGCGCTCTGGCTTAATCGACAGGGGTATCTCAAACTTGCCAATGTGATCTTCTACTGTGGTAGCGGCTTCACGACCCTTGTGGGAGCGCAAACAACCGCTCTTGCTGATCCACTGATCCTTGTATGGACCTGTTTTTTGATGACGATTTTTCCCATATGTATGGGTTTCTTTGTTCCTGCATGGATGATCTTTCTGGGCGCAGTGGTCGAAAACGTCTTGTTTTTCTGGTATCTGCTGGTTGCCAATCGCGTTCAAATCTCTCAATTGCTATCGCATTCAGAACAACAACATGCCCTTATCTATCTCTGCATCTTGATTTACGCGAGCGCCTTTCTAGGCATTCTCTATGCCGTTACCACGAAAAGAGCCGTTATTCAGGCCGATCGTGCCGTTGATTTGGAGAAGGCGCACAAAATTATTTCTAATGCATATATCAGCCTGGAAGAAGCCCATACTGTAATTCAGATGCAAGCTTTGACCGATGGGTTGACCGGCCTGCCTAATCATGGTGCCATCATCGAGCAGATTGAGGCGGAACTGCTGCATTGCCAGGCTACCCAAAGCAATTGTGCAATCATTTTTGCCGACATCGACCATTTTAAGAGCATCAATGATACCTGGGGACATGCTGCCGGTGATACCGCTCTCTATGCTGTAGGGCAACGGCTACGCGAGGGTATCCGCAAGAACGACAGCATTGGACGCTATGGAGGCGAAGAGTTCGCGATCTTGCTTACGAATATCGAACAGGCTGAAGCGCTCGAACTGTCCGAACGTCTACGTTGCACTATCGCTGATACACCCTGTCTGTGGCAGAAAGAGAATACGCATTCTGTGATCCAGATCCCTCTCACCGCCAGTTTTGGTCTTGCTGCCTACCCTCTCGATGGAGCTACCGCCAGAGAGTTGCTTGACACGGCAGATGCTGCAATGTATACGGCCAAACATACCGGGCGTAATCGTGTCTGTCTTCCAGATGAGGTGGATGTTGCTCTACTCAAGGAAAGCAAGAGCAAGCAGTTGCCTCAATATACCGAGCACAGTATCCTTCAAACGATTTCAACCATGGCGACATTCCATGATGAGGAAACACAGGCGCATGCGAACCGTATGATTCGTCTGGCCGAAGCCACTATGCGCGTGCTGAACCGCCCCGAAGACGAGATTGTACTGCTGCGTCTGGCAGCACAATTGCATGATGTTGGCAAAGTTGGTATTCCAGATGCCATTTTACATAAGCCGGGACCTCTGACGGAAGATGAATGGGGTATCATGCGCCGCCATCCACAGATAGGTCAGCAGATTCTCACCCAGGCAAGGGGGCAATTTGGATTGGTTTCCCATATCGTGGTGGCTCACCATGAGCGTTGGGACGGACAAGGCTACCCTTATCGGCTGGCTCAACAGGAAATCCCATTGGGTGCACGCATTCTTTCCGTGATTGATTCCTATGATGCGATGACCTCTTCACGACCTTACAGAGAAGCCCTCTCGACAGCAACGGCCTGTAAAGAACTTCAACGCTGTGCGGGCACCCAGTTTGATCCAGAGGTGGTAGACGCATTCTTACAGGTATTAAACGCACAAGAGGAACATCCAGTTACTATTCATGTATCAGCGTCTCGTTGATTGATAACGGGGCGTGCCACAAAAAATCTTAAGCATTCCTTACCACTTCTTGAAAGATTCTTTACTTTCTCCTGCTACGATAGATGCATGGCTGTAGCAATACAGTGCATTGGTGTTCGATAGGGTCAAGGTGGCAGGGCATAAGAAACTCCGAAGATAATCCTATACATTAAGAAGGTAAGCGTATGTATACACAAACATGCATCGATGCGCTGTCATCCGATACCTCGGATAGCGCTCTGGTGAAATACATAGCTGCGGGGAACGAGGAGGCTTTTGAAATTCTGGTGTGTCGCTATCAAGCACCACTTTTTCATTTTATTCGTCGCTGCATTAAAGACAACGAATTGGCACATGATATATTGCAACACGTCTTTTTTCAACTCTACATACACGTTCCAAAACTCAGTGCCAATCTTTCGACGTTGCGCACACGTGAACCCGTCAAATCCTGGCTGTATCAGGTTGCATGGAATCGCTGTATGGATGAACTGCGGCGAAAGCGACCGCTTCTGTTCTCAGAACTGGAGTTTGGTGATGACGATGAGGAATGGTCCTTTCTGGAAATGATTCCCGATCCTCGTCCTCTGCCAGAGGAACTTGCGGAACGCTCGGACCTGCAAAGACGCCTCTACCAGGCGATAGAGGCATTACCTTCCAAATTTCGTCGTATCGTCTTTTTACGCTATACATCGGGGCTGACATTTGTTGAGATTGGAGAGATGCTGAACATTCCACAAAATACAGCAAAAACGTATTTTCAACGCGCACGCCCATTATTACGGACAGCCCTTGCCTCTCAATCTCAACCTGTGCCCTCTGTCCTTGAGGGGAAATGGGGGTAGGGGCGTGTGCTTGCCACCGCCCCTTACCCCCATTTCCCCTGTTTTACACCAGCTTACATTGCTTGCTAGCTGTATCACATTGCAGAGTACCACGATCAAAGCGCTGGCTCACTATCGTCGTCTCTGTTGCCTTAGGCGCGCTCTCAGGATACCCAAACTTCTGCAGGCCACCATTTTTCGTAAAGTACGTAAGCATGATGCCCGATATACTATAGCCTGTATAGACATAATAGCGACCTGAATCGCCGGTTGGGACGGTGAGCGTTTTGGTATCTCTGGCAAAGTAGTTCCAGTCGCTGTCATAGGGGATGGGACTGACCAGATCACTATCGTGTGGGGAGACCCATTGGTAGCTATTGAAGCCCCAGTTCATGAGGTTGCGCATATCCGTCCACCAGTCGTTCGTGTGCATTGTGACGCCGATCAGGTGATGATTGTTGCGTGTGACGGAGACGACCTGAATGAAGTTGCTTGCGCCATCCCAACCGGGCTTGCCACCATCTACCCCTGGATACCACCATAGAAACTGGTTGCCATTAAACATGACATGTGCCGCGTGCTGAGCTGTTTTCGCCAACGTATATTGCTTTGTGCCACTGATCTGGTGGAGCAAGGGAACGCTCATTACGGCTTTGCCCAGGAGCGCGAGGTCGTGAGCACTGGAGTAATGTCCATCCTGTAACAGGCCATGAGGGTTCATGTAATGGGTATCATGCAATCCTAGCTGGCCTGCGCGCGTATTCATCATATTGACAAACGTCGGCAGATTCCCGCCAATTGCGTCGGCAACAACGGTTGCAGCATCATTGCCAGACATAAGAAACATACCATACAGCAACTCGCGCAATGTGTACGTCTCGCCCTTTTTAATCCCCATAACGGAGCTATCGGCGGCTAACTGGTTGATGTCGTTGCTGATAGCAGCATTAATCGTAATTTTCTGGTCTGGATTGCCCTTCTCAGCCGCCAGCAATGCCGTCATCAATTTGGTCGTGCTGAGCATCGGCAGGTGCATAAAAGGATTATGAGCGTAGAGCGTGGCTCCTGTATCGGCGTTCAAGAGATAGGCCGAAGTCGCAAATACAGGGGGCGCGGGATGAGTAGTATCAGCAGGTGTGATCGCCAACGTATGAGGATCTGACGTAGAACCGCCTGTGACCGACTGCCCTCCTGTATTGCTGGATGAGCTACTCCCAAAAATGAGTGTCATGGGACGGTGATTGTTGACAAGTGCATTAAAGATCATCGGCGTAACAAGCAAAAGAATGATAAATATCGATGCAACGAGCATAAGTCTGCGATTATGGCTGGCGCGTTGCAGAAAGGTCCAGAATGTCTTGCGTTGCTTTGAGCGCTTCCTTGCCTGCGAGGAGCGATATGCCGATGGGCCAGAGGGTGGTTCATAGACAGTAGAGAGGGTGGAGCGGCGGCGATGGGTGACCATAATTTTTGTCGCGGTACGCGGAGCTGTTTCTGTATGCCCGGTATGCTCTTCAAGCGTATCAAGGAGATCCTCGCTATATATTCTGGGGCGTGGTGCTTTATGTTGATAAGAAGCAGGATGGGGAGATGAACTGCGATTATTTCTGGTGCGGGAAGATGAAGCTGGTCGCGTGCCTCGTACGGATTGGGGGCGCGGCTGTGTTCTCTCGACACGTGCGACTTTCTCGGTAGAAGTCAGCCGTGTAGCATCTCCTGGCTCGCGTGCACCCCCTGTGTCCGCCTCATCGACACTTAATGATGCCCGTCTCACCCTTGGCACTTCGGGATGCTCATCACTATAATTATAAGCGCGGGAAGAGTTGTATGAACGGGCTGGCCTGTATCTGGGGCCAGTTCGTTGCCTGGGCGTCTGGTCTATCGTCTCGTCATCTTCTGGCGGTGTATACATGCGCCAATTATCTCCATTCCCATCAAACAAGCAAAAATGTAATTCCTGCATCATTTGCCATAACGGCTTTTATGTATATGGTATTGTATCTATCTTACTCAGCACGTACCCCTGTTGTCAACCTTATCCATAGGGTAAATAGCGAAATTATTTTACAATTCCTTGCCTATTTCCTCAAACTTAACTGGTAGAGTTAGTAGATAGTATATAGGAATATATGACTGCTTGCAATTTTGTCTCCACTATTCCCATACACATAAAGAACGAGAAAAATAATGAGATTGCTGGTGATTGAGGATGAGGCTGATCTTGCTCTGGCGTTAGCGAAGGGCTTGCGCCGCCAGGGCTATGCAGTCGATATTGCATATGATGGATTGGCTGGTTGGGAACTGGCCTCCGTTAATGAATATGATCTTCTCATTCTGGACCTGAATCTGCCCGAAATGGATGGCCTGGAGGTATGTCAGCGCGTGCGCATCAGTCAGCCAGCGCTTCTTATTCTGGTGCTCACGGCGCGGAGTCAGGCTGAAGAGCGGGTCGCGGGCCTGGATCAGGGGGCCGATGATTACATGGTGAAGCCGTTCCATTTTGCGGAACTGTCGGCCCGTATTCGTGCCCTTTTACGGCGTGACATGCGTGTACGTGCCCATCTCTTGCAATACAAAGACCTGAAGCTGGATGCTAACGCTCGTGTTGCCTGGCGTGGCAATCGTCGCCTGGAACTGACCAGCAAAGAGTTCGGTATTCTAGAATATTTGTTGCGTCATCCAGGCGAGGTTGTCAGTCAGGAGCAGCTATTAGAGCATGTGTGGGATATGCAGGCCAATCCGCTCACAAATACCGTACGTGTCCATATGAATTCGTTACGCCGCAAGTTGGAGGATATTGCTGATACAGCTTGCTACATCGAAACCGTAGTGAGTCAAGGGTATCGTCTCGGCGTCGTTGCTCTACCTGATCCACAGGAGAGTTTATTATGAACTATCCCTTGCATCTATTGCACCCCAAAAGGCGTCGTCTTCCCTTGCGACTCAGGCTGGCGCTCTGGTCGGGGGGCTTAACGCTCATCCTGAGCTTCTTCCTCCTGTTCCTTATTAATGTTACGGCCTTCAGCGCTTTTCCCCGCATTATACGTGAGACCAATCCTGCTGCTTACAATCGCATCCTGCATAGCCCACGGCATCGCACCTTTCCCCTTTTCGGAGCCTTTGGGCAGCGTTTTAATCCGCTGGAAGGTGCCCTTCTACAAGAATTGCAGAGCGCCTCTCTGGTTGGTCTCGGCCTTGTCGCGGTTCTCAGTGGTGTGGGGGCCTACTGGTTGGCAGGTGTGGCCTTGCGTCCGGTGCGCCAGGTGCGGGAGGCTGCCCAGAAGGTCAGTGTCAGCACGTTGCATACACGCCTGGCATTAGAGGGGCCAGAGGATGAAGTCAAAGAGCTCGCCGATACCTTTGATGATATGCTAGAACGCCTGGAACAGAACTTTGCGCGTCAAAGTCGTTTCGTTGCGGATGTGGCCCATGAGCTGCGGACGCCTCTGGCCTCGCTTCGCACCAACATGGAGGTCGTGACTACAGATGAGGAGGCCACGCTCTCCGACTATCGTGCTATGTCTGCTGCCCAGGAAAGAGCATTAACACGCCTGGAATGCCTGGTATCCGATCTCCTCATCCTGGCGAAGTCTGAGCAACCCATCGTCTGTAGCGAAGTGGCGCTTACCCCCTTGATCGAAGAGGTATTTTATGATCTGGAGTGTGAGGCGGCTCACAGCCAGATCTCATTACATGCTAGCAATGAGAGCGAAGTACTTGTCCATGGAAATGGGCCACTCTTGACACGCGTTTTGAGCAATCTGGTGGCAAATGGGATTTACTATAACCGTCCAGGTGGCGAAGTAGCCGTGACCGTCGAGCGGAAAGATGCGTGGGCTGTTGTGCGGATAGTCGATACTGGGATTGGCATTGATGCCGCCAGACAAGCATATGTCTTTGACCGTTTCTATCGCGTGGACTCTTCGCGTGCCCGCCATAAAGGAGGGGCGGGCTTAGGCCTCTCAATTATTTCCGCCATCGTACAACAGCACAATGGCAGTGTTCAGGTAGAAAGTACGCCCGGTATAGGCAGCATTTTTACCCTTTTCTTGCCGATCTCTCCCCAGACTTAACAGGAACTTTATATCTGTTCTGATACACTCTCAGCAGTACCATGGAAAGTATATCTTCTATGCAGATACCGAAGGAGGTATAAAACTGTGCATTTAGATAGATCAAAATCAAGCCTATTTGTGGGGGGGATGTTCTTATCTCTCCTCATGTTTGTGAGCGCCGCCTGTGGCTCAATTGGAGGTTCAACCACAGCGAGTGGTGGGACAGCGAATGCCACTCCGACTGCTACCTGCCCGTCTACAACTTTCAAGACTGCAACCGGGACACTGCAGAGTATCACTGGCACATCGTTGCTTGTTCATAGCACGCAGGGGAGTAGCGTGCAGGCGAGTTATGCAACCACGACGCGCATCCAACGCGAAGCCGCTGTAACAACGGCTGCATTGAAAGAGGGTACATTTGTCGCCGTTGCGGTAAAGCAGGATACGAGTGGCAATTATACGGCAACGCGTATTACGCTTGTCGCCAATAGAACCGGTGGTTTTGGAGGTGCCAATGGTGGCACAAGAGGTCAGGGTGGATCTGGCGCGGGTACTGGAGGTGCGGGTGGTCAGGGTGGTGCCAATGGAGGTACTCGTGGTGGGCGAAATGCAGGCTGTTTCCGCCAGGGTGGAGGGTTTGGAGGAGGTGCATTCGGTGGCGGCGCGGGTACTGGTAACGCCGCAAATACCCTCACAGGTACAACGGGCCAATTGAGTGGTAGCACCCTCACTGTCACTGATTTGCAGGGCTCTAACTATACTGTCACGGTGAATGCCGGGACTCAGATCGTTCAGTTCCAGACCGCCGCTGCCAGCGCATTGAAAAATGGTGCCAGTATCACATTGACTGGTTCGGCTAATAGTCAAGGCGTTATTAAGGCACAAAGCATTACTATCTTGCTTCCTACTAACAGTTCCACAGGTTCTGCTGCATAATGTCCACCGGGCTTGTAAACCGCGCCTCTACACCAGCGTTGGGAAAAGGGGGGTGGTTGTACTTGCACCTGTTCCTAACACTGGTGTAGGGGCGCGGTTTACAAGCCCGTGTTGGGTTAGATACATTGTCAACCCATATAGTGTAAAAGAAGAGAAAAGATAAGGATATAATTTTATGGCAGAGGACGTTGATGTCAAATTTCAGCCTTTGCTGGATGACGAAGAAGAAGCCGACTCATATGCATTTCAACCCGAACGCAAGCGTGCAGCCCGTGGCTGGTTGATTGCCATTGTAGTTATATTGATACTTGCACTGGCTGGTGGCGGTCTCTATTATTGGCGTCAGAGCCAGAAGGTGCCAGTAACGTATACGACGGCAGCCGTCACAGTCGGCAATCTCAGCACAACTATTTCCTCAACTGGCCCAATTAGCGCACACGCCGTCTACTCCCTAAACTTCGCGAATGCGGGCCAGATCAGCGAGATCGATGTTAAGATCGGACAACATGTCACCCAGGGTCAGGTGCTGGCGAAACTCTATATCAACAACAACACAAGCCGTGTTGCAGAACTTACGGCCCCCCAGGCTGCCACGGTTGCAGCGATTAATGGGGTTGTGGGTGCGAGTAGTGGTTCCAGTACGGGTGGTGGAGGTGGCGGCTCCACTTCTAGTAGTTCATCTTCCGCTTTTATGACATTGATTGATATCAGCTCATTGAACATCACCGCCCAGGTCAATGAGTCTGATGTTGCCAACGTCAAGGTTGGGCAGGCCGCTCAATTTACCGTGGCGTCCTATCCTTCCGCAACATTTCGTGCCTCGGTAGCGAGTATTGAACTGATCGGGCAGACCTCTTCGAGCGTCGTCACCTTTCCTGTTCATCTCACCGTCGACCAGAATTCGCTCAGTGGCAATAATCTTTATCCAGGGATGACGGCAACTGTTAATATCACAACGGCCCAGCGTATCGGCGCTTTACTTGTGCCTTCATCTGCAATTAGCTTTACCAGTACTGCGCTCCAGGCAGGTGAAGTGGATCGTAGTGCAATCACCGCGCTCACCGGAGGCGCCGCCGCTCAAGGGACAGGTACTTCCAGCACCAGTGGGAGCAGCAGAGTCGTATTGACGCTCACCAACGGAAAATTGACGCCTGTTCTGATCAAAACCGGGCTGAACAGCGGACAATACGTAGAAGTCCTTTCTGGTTTGCAAGAGGGGGCACAGGTTGTTGTGAGTCAGACGGGCGGCGCTACAACAACGACGACCACTACACGTACTGGTGGTGGTTTTGGCGGAGGCGCAGGCGGCTTCGGTGGTGGCGCAGGTGGCTTTGGCGGTGGTGGCGGTGGTGGACGTACAGGTTCTGGAGGGTAAGCATGATGTCCCATGACGAACAGATAAACGACGAAATGCTGGCCGCTTCTGACGAACAGGCAATCGATGAAACAGAGGTCGATGTCCAGCCTGAAGAAATGGCAGGCGATGGGATAACAACAAAGGCGCATCAAGGTGTAGCTGTGCCGCCAATTATTCACGTCGAGAAGTTGGGTAAAAACTATATTATGGGTCGTACCGTTGTACCAGCACTGAGGGGCGTGAGCCTTGAGGTACGTTCTGGTGAGATTGTGGCAATCATGGGACCGTCCGGTTCAGGTAAATCGACCTTTATGAACATTATTGGTTGCCTGGATCGTCCCACGGTTGGGAAGTATCGCATCGATGGGATGCCCGTAAGTCAGATGAGTGCTGGACAACTCGCCGATATACGTAACCAGAAGATTGGTTTCGTCTTCCAGAGCTTCAATCTTTTGCCCTGGATGACGGCTCAGGCCAACGTTCAGTTGCCGCTAGTCTATGCTGGTCTACCAACGCAAGAGCGAGAGCGACGTGCTCTGCGGGCGCTCTCACTGGTTGGACTGAAGACGCGTGCAAATCATCGCCCAATGGAGCTTTCAGGCGGCCAGCAGCAGCGTGTCGCTATCGCGCGTGCGCTGGTGACTAATCCATCGATGATCCTGGCCGATGAACCGACCGGCAACCTGGATACCCATACCAGCGTCGAGATTATGGCAATTCTCCAGCAACTCAATGCGCGCGGGATGACCGTTGTGCTGGTGACGCACGAAAGCGACATCGCCAATTATTGTCGACGCAAAGTCGTTTTTCGTGATGGACGTGTAGTCGCCGACGAGATGAACACCAATCAGCGCCTGGCCCTGGCGCAGATGGAGCAGCGTTCGGCACGCGAGGAAAAGAAGGTGGCGCAATGACTGTTTCAAAGCCTGATAGCCAGATGGCGGCTTCAAATGGGAAGCTGCCACC
>JACDAE010000692.1 GCA_013695595.1 Ktedonobacteraceae bacterium
CCGTAGGCGCGAGAAAGGACGACTTTTAAATAGCCCTGACGACAGCTCAGGGCTTTCCAATTCTAATTCCTCGACACCTACGGGGCACCGTAGGTGCCGAGGCCTCTGGAAGAGGGGCAAAAATAGAATTGGAAAGCCCTGCACGACAGCTTGACAGGGGTGCGACTCAGATTTTCGCATCGGGACCACTATCACTGTAGGGAAGCCATTTAGTATTCCTGGTTGGTTGATTGCTTGGCAGCCCCGGAATACTAAATGGCTTCCCTACAGTGATGATATTTCCCCACGGTGCAGGTATCTGGATTTAATCTTTAAAGAACATTATCGCGTACACAACTCATTAATTGGTGTCACGGGTTAGATAATTGCGTAAGCGATAAATAAGGTAATTGCCGTGTTTTATGTATTATGTGTTCTTACTTCACACTTGCACAATCATACAGATTGCCACTTGCACCACCTCCGAACCCCCCAGCATTACCAGAAGATGTTTTCCACAGATTGGCGGAGACGGTAGAGCAGTGTTGTGTTACCCAACTCGTCAATGAACTCTGCGCCCCGAAACCGCCAGCGCCGCCCCCGAAGCCACCAGTCCTTCCAGTTCCGAATCCGCCAGCTTCGATTCTCTGTCGGATGTTGGCGGGCAGATCGTTGATGATCGATTGTATATTTTGCGCCGAGAAGCCACCCGCCCCACCGACAAGGAAGAAGCGGACCGTCCCGTTGGCGATCAATGTTTGCAGTGAGCTTGTGGTGAGAATAGGATCGCTGCCAGAAAAGCCGCCCATTGCCATCACGGGCTTATTGGTGGACAGGATAATAGAGTCAGCCTGCATGGAACTGGAGACGGCGAGCAGGTATTTCGCATTGCCCTGGTGAGCTTCCAGGTAGCTAATAAGTTTTGTATCGACCCCTGTGTCCCCATTGGTAGAAACAATGGCACCAAAGCCACCGTTTCCACTCGGTCCGGCTGTTGGCAACTGCGATTCATCATTCTGCAAGACAGGAATAGTACTCCATACGGCAGATGTGATCATCAATCCCAACAGGCCAAAGAGCACAATTCCTTGCAATGAGAAACGTGTGCGCCGTTCATTGCCGCCGACACGAGTCACGATGCGTGGGAAGAGACGCACAACAACCAGCAGAAGCGCCGCCAGGAAACACGTAATTGCGATGACTGGAATCAGCCAGGTGCCCCATGCCGTGTTGCTGGTGATAATGTGGATTTGTTCAAGGGCGGTGAGAAGCAAGGCTATGGGCAGCAACCAACCACGCCAGCCGCGCCGTCGATAATCGTTCCACATCACGACAACGCCAATGCCAAAGAGTGCACAGACCGCCGGGGCCATCGTCGACAGGTAGTATTGGTGAAAGAAGCCTGCGACACTGAAGAAGATGCCCATCGTTAGCAGCCAGATGCCCCACAGGATCAGCGATTTCTGCTCTGGATCCTCCTGAAAGCGTGGCCTGCGTTGCCAGGCAAGGGCAAGGATACCAAGCAGTGCAAACGGCAAGAGCCAGACGATCTGTCCACCTAGCGGCTCATTGAAGAGGCGTAATGGGCCTGCTGTGCCAACATTAAAGCCTCCACCTCCACCACTCCCGCTAGCACCACCGAACCTGCCACCAGCAGTACCTGTTCCACCTGTTGCACCAGGGATGCCAGTGGGTCCATTGCCCGTTGTGGGTGGTTGGCCTGTACCGGTTGGAGGGGTAGTAGGGGCTCCATTGCTTGTCGATGGAGTTGTTGTGCTATTTCTCGCTCCACGGCCAAAGATATTGCCTAGTAGACGTTGAGCACCATTATAGCCCAGAGCCAGCCCGATCTCGGAATTATCTTGCGAGGAACCAACATAAGGGCGTTGTGAAGCGGGGGTCGTGTCAACAATCACGGACCAGGAGAGGGAAATGATAAGCATGACGGCAAGGGCCACCGCCAGATGCCAGATGCGCGTCCATATCTTTTTGGGAGCGCCTAGCAAATAAAGGAGTCCAAAAGCTGGCACAACGAGCAAAGCTTCTGCGGCTTTGATGTTAAAGCCGAGGCCAACCATAAGTGCACAGACCAATAGCCAGCGCAGCCTGCCCGTCTCTGAGGCTTTTAACACGGCCCAGGCACCGAGTAGCATGGTAAGAACCAGTGTGCTATCAATCGTATTATTGCGGTTGGTGATCACACTGATCGGGCTGATTGCCAATGCCAGAGTTGCCAGGAGGCCAGCGGTGATCCCAAAGTGGCGGCGCACCAGATGATACAGGATTAAGACTGAAAAGACGCCGGCCAGAGCTTGAGGAAGATAGACGCTAAAAGGTGTAAAGCCAAATATTTTGGAACTTATAACCTGCAGCCAGAAACCCAGTGGAGGCTTGTCGAGAGTGACAAAGCCGCCGGGATCGTAGGAGACAAAAAAGAAGTTATGAATGTTATCCAGCATGCTTCTCACACCAGCCGCATAAAAAGCGTTCCCGAACCCATTTTGCCCCAGTTGATAGAAATTCATGAAGAGAGAGATGAGCATAACGACGCCCAGCGTTACGCGCTGCCACAACGGAGACCATGCGCCTGTTTGCCGCTCACCTGACTCATGTGTCGGTTGTGGTCTTGCGGTGATTGTTACATCGCTCATAAAAGTTTTTTCCCTTTTTTTTATTTTTTTCTCGCTACACTGGCGAATGATCTTTGTACTGGTTGAGTTCTGATAGCGAACATGATCATATTCTTCCTGGCTGGCGAGCAAAGACCCAGAGGCGCATGCCGAGATATGAGATCATAAATGTTCCACTGATGGCCAGTACTTTCGAGGCGTTTGCCCAGAGTGTTGCATTGATCATCACAGGATGCAGAAAAGTGCTCGCGATCCATAAGATGCTATCATTGCATAAGATGCCACATGCTGTAGTGAGGGCAAAACGGAAGACCTCTCCATAGGTAGTCTGTCGTCGATCCTGAAAGGTCCAATATTTGTTTAAGATGAAACTATTGATGGCACCACAGGCATAGGCAAAAGAGTTGTATGCAAGCAGATGTTCAGTATTCTGGGTCGGCCCTAGCCAGAGCAAGCTATTGAGTATCAAAAGATCTATCCCGGTATTTAGTCCCCCTACCAGGCAGAATCTGCATATCTGCCACA